>CALHRJ010000118.1 GCA_938038395.1 uncultured Deinococcales bacterium
GCTACAGACGAGTATCGCAATAAACTAGCTGAAGGCTTATTCGACGGACTTCTGGGTTTCTTTTCTGTTGGTGAAGCCAGCACATCAGATGGTCTAGCAAATCAGTAAAGTCTAGCAAGTCAGTAAAGTCTAAAAAAGTTCTAATCTAATGACACCATTTGGATATTCCAAATGGTGTTTTTCTTTTGATTCGATTGTAGTGTTTGATAAGCATTACAGCTGCTACAGCATCTATAGAATTGGCATTTGTAGAAAAAACATTGATAGTAGGAACAGATGATTTCTCCTCACGCTGATTTTTCTATACCTTCAACATTGAAAAAATAACGTTGTTACTTATTAGAATCTTTTTTGCAATGGCTGAGTACTTTATACTTCATATTGATACATTATTAATCATAGCGTCAGTTAATACTTTGGACTTTCAGTCCAAAAACTTTAGTAGATAGTTTTTCTTTATCAAAAGGTAGTTGATGATTGACTTTGAAGTCAGAGGCTTTACTCTGAATGAATTTATTTTCAGCTATCAGATTAGTGTGTTAATCACGTGTTGGAAACAAAGGCTAAGAGCCTTTAAGTGGTTCTATAGGTTAGTTAGTATGTGATGCTTAATTTTACTGAGCTTCAGGCATATCTTCTAAGCCTTGATTGTTACCCTCATCTTCATTTGGCAAAAGGTCTTGGCTAAAAATAAAAACACCAATTGAAACCACAATATAAGCCCAATAGCTTCGAATAATCGCTAGTGGAATGTAGAGGAGCTCCCGAGCGATTGCTAAATAACCAAGAAAAATCATGAGTGTACCAGGAATGATAGTCCATAAGAGTAATTTGCCAGATGTTCGTTTGGATAAAAAAGTTGCTAAGAACCAACCGAGTGACGCGGTTAAAACAAAGACGCCACCTTTTTTGCCTGCATCAGCAACCATAAAACCATCGAAGGTTAGGAAAGTTGCTAAGCCGATACCTATAAGGAGACAACCTGGTAACAGCCATAAGCTTTCTTTTCGAAATAGACCTAAACAAGCAAAAACTAATCCTGCAGCTATGATTAGTAGCCATCCCATAAAGGTATTGCTTAATACAACTAATAATAGACCAACACCAATAATGGCTAAACCAATGCGTTTTTTTGGATCTGATAATAAGTTCATGTTTAAGGCTTTCTAAAGATTATATAAAATCTTTCTTCTTAACCTAGTATAACAAAGCTTGAAGGCTTAACGAATGCTAAAAAGGATTTATTTGCACAAGATTGTCTAAGGTATACATGCTAAACTAGCGCTAGTGATGGAACAGCAAAGAGTAACTAAAGAAAGTTTATGGCAAGCAGCCTTAGAGGCACGTGAATTTGCCTATACGCCCTATTCAAATTATAAAGTAGGTGCGGCGCTTTTGACTGCCTCTGGCAAGGTGTATTCAGGTTGTAACATCGAAAATGCCGCTTATGGGCCAGGAAACTGTGCTGAGCGAACTGCCATTTTTAAGGCAGTGTCAGAAGGGGAGCGAGAATTTGTGGCGCTTGCTTTGGCTACTGAAAATGGTGGAACACCTTGTGGAATCTGTCGTCAAGTTATACGTGAATTCTCAAATGTTATGACTATTTATGTAGGTAATATGCAGGGTATTTTAAGAGAATATTTGATTTCAGAGTTGTTATTAGACGGTTTTGGTCCTGAAAATTTAGAAACAAACTAAATGTTGAAACAAACGAGTTCTTTAAAAGGTTTTTGGTTGTATGTGCCACTTATTGCGTTGTTGATTACTGTGGTGCTATGGGTTGCGCTCGAGCTTTTCCTTTTAGGCTCCATATTCGCAGCTATCTTTATAATCTCCCTACTCTTTGAAAGCCCAAAAAGACGACTATACTATTTAGCTCTCTTTAGTAGCATCGCTGTATTAACGATTGCACCTATCAATACAGATGTAAACCCATCGCATGTAGCTATTCTATTTACTGCCTTTGTTGCTGCACTTGTGTTACCCACGGTTATATTGTGGCGAGAAAAACCAAAAGTCATTGATTTTAGATTGTTTCCAAAACATATTGATTGGGTTGATGTTCTTTATACGGTTATCTCAATACCGTTGGCATGGGCAGTAATTTCTCTATATTTTAGAGTTATTAGTCCAGAAGTACCCTTTAATTGGACGCTTGGTGCAGAGCCAAACAACGGTGAACTCTTTGGTTTGTTTATGGGCATCAATGGTGTAGGAATATGGGATGAACTATTTTTTATCAATGTATCTTACGCAATTATTCGGGCACTTTTCCCCTTTAAAGTCGCCAACCCTGCTCAAGCGGTGATTTATACAGGGATACTTTGGGATATGGCATTTAGAGGGACAGGTTTTTTCCTCGTTTACATTTTTGCGATTACTCAGGGAGCTATGTACGAACGCTCTAAGGCTCTCATTTGGGTTTTGATAGTTCATCTGATCGTTGATTACTTTTTGTTTCAGATGATCGTAAATACCTATTATCCTAACTTAAAAGTTTGGTGGCATTTGTAGATTGGGAACTCAATTCTTGTGTCATTTGTGTCTTTGTTGTACCTCCTTTAAAATACCTTAAAAAATAGCAGTTTAGGCGATGAATCCACCAATAAAGACAACTTAATCAATACTTTTTCAAAGGGTGCTTTAGGCAAAAATAAAAGGTAAGATTGAGGTGTGGAAAGTCGTACCCCCCCGCAAAACCTCGAAGCTGAACAGAGTGTAATAGGCAGTATCTTAATTGATAACGAAGCCTTCTCTGCACTTGAAGGCAGTGTTATCCCTGAACATTTTTATAAAGAAGCACACCGCAAAATATTCCGTGCTTGTGACCGTTTGTATCATCGCAATGAACCCATTGATTTGGTGACACTCACCGAAGAACTTAGGCAAAGTAACGAACTAGAAGCAGTCGGCAATGTGCCCTACTTAATCGGTCTTGCAGAAGGTGTACCTACTGCGGCTTACGTTGAAAATTACGCTAAAATTGTCAAAGAAAAAGCGATTTTACGTGATTTGATTAGTGTCAGCGGTCAAATGATGCAAACAGCCTTTGACCAAGCCCTACCGCTTGAAGATATTCTAGATAAAGCTGAGACAAGCGTTTTTGAATTATCTAGTAGTAAGCGCAGTCATAACTTTGAAGGTATGACCACGCTGGTACCACAAACCTTTGAACATATCGAAGAAATGCTGAACAATCCTGATCCTGTATCTGGGTTGCGTACAGGTTTTAAAGAGCTTGATTCCATGACTGCTGGTTTGCAAAAGAGTACTTTTAATGTGCTTGCTGCTAGACCCTCTATGGGTAAAACTGCTTTGGCTCTAACGATTGGGCAAAATGCGGCACTTAGGGAAGGTACCTCTGTCGGCATATTTTCTTTAGAGATGTCAGGTGTACAGTTAGTACAGCGTATGCTATGTAGTGAAGCACGTGTTGACATGAGTCGTGTTCGCTCTGGTGGTTTGACAGATAGAGACTTCCAGCGTTTGGCAGATACCGCAGGCAAACTTACTGAAGCAAAAATTTTCATAGATGATGTACCTAATATGTCGGTGATGGAACTTCGTTCTCGTTCACGCCGTTTGATGGCTGAGCATGGTCTAGGACTTATCATTATTGATTATTTGCAGCTCATGGGTGGTTCTGCTGGTGGAAGTGGCGGCGAAAACCGTCAACAAGAAATCTCAAATATTTCTCGTGGTCTTAAAGGTTTGGCACGTGAGTTGGATATTCCAGTACTTGTACTTTCACAGCTTTCACGGGCTGTAGAAAGTCGTCCAAATAAACGCCCAATGCTTTCTGATTTGCGTGAATCAGGTGCGATTGAGCAGGACGCCGATCTTGTTATGTTTATTTATAGAGATGAATATTACGATCCTCACTCTGAAGATCAAGGTATAGCGGAAGTTATTATTGGTAAGCAACGTAGTGGTCCTGTTGGCACAATAAAACTACAGTTCCACAATTCACATGTTCGTTTTAATGACCTTGCTGCTAGTGAATGAGTGTGCCTTTCGGGTTTTATACAGGTCTAGTATATAGGAAACTTGTATCTTGTTTGGCATTTAGCTGAATGGCATACATTGCGGTTTTTGCGCTGCGTTTAAAAGCATGCTGTGTGAGTTGCCTGTACTAAGCCTGGAATCTGTATTTTTGAATAAATATTGAAAAACAATCTTTCGTATGTCTTAAGACTCATGACTAAAGTCATGGGTCTTTTTAGTTTTCTATAGCTTAGGTATGATGTGGATGCGTACTTTCCTTTGTTATTGTTTTGCAACTACTATTTTTGAATTTTCTATAAAGTTGTTTTGCAAAGTGCCAAAGGAGGCCAAGCAAGTATGTCAAACCTAAGTGAATACAGACTTTCTGAAACATCGCAACCTAAGATAACGGTACAAAATAGACTTGATATATCTGAACAAGCTAAACCAGATCTATCAATCAATGATGCTTTTTCGAAAGCTTATGCATTTACGAGGGCAGACGATGCAATTGCTGCTGGTATTCACCCATTTTTTCAATCTATAGAAGCCCAAGATGGCGGTATGGTTCGAGTGGACGGTCAAGATTTGATTGTTACAGGGTCTAATGATTATCTGGGTTTGACACAAGATGCAAGAATTAAGCAAGCAGCACGAGATGCCTTAAACGATTTTGGAACAAGCTGTACAGGTTCTAGATTTTTAACAGGTACGCTTAGTTTTCATAATGTTTTGGAGTCACGACTTGCAAGCTTTCTAAATAAGGAATCAGCTCTGACCTTTAGTGCTGGCTTTTTAGGATGCTTGTCGGTTATAAGCAGCTTAGCGGGACGACACGACACACTCTATTTTGATAGAGAAAATCATGCTTGTTTGTATGATGGGGCAAGACTCTCATTTGGAACCTTGAAGAAGTACCAACACAATGACATGGCAGATTTAGAGAGGCTGCTCGAGCGCGACACTAACGGTTCAGGTAGTAAACCTGGTGGTAAAATGATCGTCACAGATGGCGTTTTTTCCATGAGTGGGCACATTGCCAACTTACCTGAAATTGTAGCTTTAGCAAAGAAATATAATGCACGTGTTTTGGTAGATGATGCACACGCTGTCGGTGTGCTGGGTGACAATGGTCGAGGCACTGCTGAATACTATGGTTTAGAGGATGATGTTGACTTAATTCTTGGAACATTTTCGAAATCTTTTGCTTCGGTTGGTGGTTATGTCGCAGGTGACTACAAAGTTGTGAATTGGATAAAACATACTGCAAGACCCTTTATTTTTACTGCGGCTCTACCTGCTATGCAGATGGCAGCAGCACTCAAAGCTTTAGACATTGTTGAAACAGAACCGCAGTTACGGGAACAACTCTGGAAGAATGTTCACACCCTTCAATCAGGCATGCAAGCTTTGGGTTATGACACTTTAGGAACCCAAAGTCCCATTGTACCTGTCTTTGTTGGTGATGATGATATGGCCCTAGCTTTGTGGAAGTGTTTGCGAGACTTGGGTGTGTTTACAACGCCTAGCATTCCACCTGCGGTTGCACCGAATGAAAGTATTATACGCACAAGTATCAATGCCAATCACCAGCCAGAACATATTGAAGGGATTTTGAATGCTTTTGAAAAAGCTGGCAAGATGCTTGGAATTATAGGATGAAACCTTTAGAGCTAGACCAAGTTGTTGAAGCTGGAAGACAGCGATTGAAACCACATTTATTAGATTCGGGATTAACATCTAGAAGTTTAGTTGATAGTCGAATTCAGGTAGATACTAGTGTGGTTTTAATAGATGAGGTTGCAACAAGGAAGGATAAAAAAGCATTTCTCAATTATCCTTACCAGCATTACAAAGATCATGCTTATTGGATACCTCCACTTCGAGTTGCTGAGCAAGCTAAACTAAATAGCTATAAAAACCCATTTTTTCAAAGAGCAGATATGAAACAGTTTCTAGCACGACGAAACAAGGAAATTGTTGGACGTATTGCCGTTATTAATAACCGTGCTCACAACGCTACTCATCTAGAAAATGTGGCTTTCTTTGGTTTTTTTGAAGCGCAAGATGAAGTGGTTGCAAAAGCGCTATATGCAGCAGCCGAGACTTATGCTAAATCATTGGGTAAAGATGCATTGCGTGGTCCTGTGAATCCTAATTTGGATGAAGGTGCAGGTTTTCAGGTTAATGCTTTTGATACAAAACCGTTTTTGATGATGCCATATAACGAAAGTTGTTATATAGACTATGTTGAAGCGAGTGGCTATGTGAAAGCCAAAGATTTATTTGCTTGGTATGTTGATTTGCAAGACAGCAATACTGCTTTGAACTATGTTCAATCACTGGCTAAAAGGGTTGAAAGACGTTTTGGAGATAGGCTGAAGTTAAGGTCTGCAGATATGCAACGTTTTGATGAAGAACTACAGCACTTAAAGAAAATTTACAATAGTGCTTGGGAAGAGAATTGGGGCTTTGTAAAGCAGACTAATGCTGAATTTGATCAACTTGCCAAAGATTTAAAAATGATTGTGGACCCAGATATAGCTGTGTTTGTAGAGATTGATGGTGAGGTGGTTGGGGTTGGTGTGGCTTTACCAGATGTTAATCAGGTTTTTGAAAAGATTCCAAATGGACGTTTATTGCCTTTTAGTTTTATGCCTTTATTACAGCGTAAGCGGCACATTGATCGTGGTCGACTAGCAATTTTGGGAGTGATGGGTGAGTGGAGAGGCAGGGGGCTCGAGCTAACCATTATCAAGCAACTGGCTGAAAATGCGAAAGAAGCAGGCTACGTAGGTGGAGAATGCTCTTGGGTCTTGGAAGATAATCATGCCATGAATAAAGCAATTGCTGCCTCAGGTGCAGAGCTATATAAAACCTACAGAATTTACGAAAAATCTTTAAGATAAATCTATGTTTGAGCAAGTCAAGCAAGTCCTAAAACTATCTGAGCTACAGCAGTTTTTGCTTTTAACACTCATTTGCCAAGTGGCGTTTTGGTACTTAGGGAGTCCTGGACCAAGCTTGCTAAACAATGCCGAACGTGATTTAGTTTCTTCTGTTAAGACGATTGGGGCATCTATAGTATTTTTGCTATTGATTCCAATCGTCTGGTCAATGTTTTCTGGTTTTAAATTTCGAGACTTAGGCATTCAGATTGGAAGTTCTCAAGTTGGTTTAGTGATAGTTGGTTTACTATCACTGGTAGCAATTCCAATTTTATTTTTTGCGTCTAGAGATATAAGTATTCAAGAAACCTATCCGTGGTCAGGCACATGGGCAGGGGAGTCTGTAACGCAATATTTTGTATGGATAGCGTTGTATGCAATCTACTACGCAGCTTACGAATTTTTCTATCGTGGTTTTATCTTAAAAGCTGGAGAACGTTTTTTTACACCGCAGCTCTGTATGCTACTTCAAGTAGCTTTTTCAGTTATGATTCATTTAGGAAAACCATTTCCTGAAACTTTAGCTGCAATTCCTGCAGGTTTTCTATTTGGATGGTTGGCTATAAAAACGAAGTCTCTAATTTACCCAATTCTCTTACACCTTGCAATTGGTGCTTTGACAGATTTATTTAGTCTGTACCATCAAAATCTTCTGGAATTTC
The DNA here is from genome assembly GCA_938038395.1 of uncultured Deinococcales bacterium. GTDB lineage: Bacteria > Deinococcota > Deinococci > Deinococcales > Trueperaceae > CALGZD01. The sequence continues at coordinate 7,595 of CALHRJ010000118.1, forward strand.
TTCCCTGAGAAGGCC
>CALHRJ010000119.1 GCA_938038395.1 uncultured Deinococcales bacterium
GGGTCTGAAGCTTCTACTTCGGCATCTTCAATTACAATCTCTTGCAACTCTTGATCAAGAATATCTTCAAATTCATCTTCGAAATCAGATAAAGAAAATTCTTGGAAGATATCATCAACCTGATCTAAGGAAACTTCCTGAAAAACCTCAGAAGGAGCTTCAACTGCTTGAACAACCTCGGCAACTACTTGGATTTCGACTTGCTCTTCTGCTTTTGCTGTGTCTTTTTTAGCTTTTTGCTTTTTCTTAGCTTCATGTGCTTTTACATAAGCATCCTGAGGCTTAGAGTCTGTGGATTCTTTAGATTTATCAGCATTTTTAGCGCTTGTCTTTGCAGGTACATTTTTAGCAGGCTTTTTACTAGCAGGCTTCTTGGTTGCTTTTTCTGCTGTTTGTTTTGTAGATGCAGATTTTTTAGAAGCTTCTTTTTCTGGTAAGCCAACATCAATTTGGCGAGACAGTGGATTAGATGCTTCAAACTGCACTTTGATGTGATTACCTAAGCGGTAACGAGTATTGGTTGCTTTACCCACAATCATCATGGAATCTTCTATATAGATGTACTGGTCATCTTTAAGTTCACTGATATGGAGTAAGCCTTCTATACCGTTTGGATGGGCTATAAAAATGCCATAGCTCATGACACCTGTGATGGTTCCGTCAAATACTTCGCCTAAATGGTCTTTTGCCCACAGCGCTTCGAAGTAATTCTTTAAGTCACGTTCAGCGTCTTCAGCAGTGCGCTCGAGCTCACTCGTATGCGGTGCCAATTGCTCTACTTCATAACTAAATCGTGCATGTTCTTTTTTAGTCAGTTTCTTCTTAAGATGTGCACGTAACACCCTATGCACAATCAAATCAGGATAACGCCTAATCGGGCTGGTAAAGTGCAAATAATTTTCAAAGGCTAAACCAAAATGCCCCAAATTTTCAGGATTGTAACGTGCCTGTTTTAAAGAACGTAACATAAGCATATTGATAAGCTGTGCTTCTGGCTTACCTTTTGCTTCAGAAATAACTGCTTGCAAAGACTCAGCCGTAAGTTGTGTTTTGTAGCCTAGCTTTTGCAAGGTTTTTTGCAATTCTTGCAGCTTGCCTTCGCTAGGATCTTCGTGAACACGGTAAAGCGCAGGAATCTTTTTGCCTTCCATATATTTAGCAACCAAGCGGTTAGCTAAAAGCATGAACTCTTCAATTAACTGGCGTGAAGCACTAGAGGTAATTGGAAAAACAGTTAAAGTACCGTCATCAGCAACATCAACTCTGGTTTCTGGAAAATCAAAATCTAGCGCACCTTGACTAAAGCGTTCTGCACGTAACTTCTGGCTTAATTCATGCAAAGTCTTAACATCTTTTTCAAGCTTCTTTTTACCATCAGGTAAACGTTCACCATCTAAAAAGTCTTGGACTTGTTCGTAGGTCAAGCGAGCATTTGAGTTAATGACTGATTCTTTAATTTCAAAGTTGTGCAGGTTTGCATCGCTATCTAGTTCCGCAATGACCGAGAAAGTTAGCCTGTCTTCGCCTTCAACCAATGAGCAAATGCCATTGCTTAAAGATTCTGGAAGCATCGGTAAAACTGAGCCTGGTAGGTAGACACTGGTTGATCTAGCCTTCGCCTCTTGGTCGATATAGCTACCTTCTTGCACATAGTGCGATACATCTGCAATGTGGATGCCTACTTTAATACGGGCACTTTTACCACGACCACTGCGCTCAACAGAAAGTGCATCATCAAAATCTTTAGCGTCGCTACCATCTATCGTGAAGGTATTCACTTCACGCATATCCAAACGTCCTCGGATAGCTGCAGCTTTTACAACATTTGGAATAGCCTCAGCTTCTTCCAAAACTTGCGGTTCAAAATGTTCTGCCAGAGCAAACTTGACAATAACAGCACGAATCTCAGCTTCTGGGTCTTCGCCAGCCTTGCCAAAGGTCTCTGTGACCTGACCATAAGCTTCAGGTTTTTTGTTTTTACCTTTTCCTTTTCCTGAACGCTTAGCCGAAGTTAGTTCTTGTTCTTCAGGCCAGATAATCTTGGCAGCAATGCGTGTGCCACCTTCAAGTTCACCAATAGTATTTGGATCTAGTTTAAAGTGTTCACGGATTTTTGCATCGTCTGGACGGAGTAGTGCATAGCCTTTGCGGTAATCAAGTGTTCCGAGGATAACATCTAGCTTACGCTCGATAACCTCAACGACTTCACCACGTGGACGACCACGGCCTGTTTTTGGACGCACTGCTACTCTATCGCCATCGATTGCACCACCGAGGTCTTCTTCGGGGATCATGATGTCACGACCGCCGGGTTCTTCGGACAATAAAAACCCGTAACCTTGTGAGGTTACTTGCAAGTTACCAACAACGTGGCTTTCTTGTGCTTTTACATAGGGCAAGCCATAAGTTCTACGACGGGTACGTTGCAGTTTTCCGCTGTCCACCATGTTGCTGAGTTGTTCGCGCAGTTCACTACGATTATCTAAATTAAAGTGTTTTTGAATATCCTGTAAATGCCAGGTTTTTTTAGATGTCTTTTTTGCGCTGTCAGTAAAAAATTTTAAGATTTCTTTTTCGTTAATTTCCATAAGTTTGTTTAGTCAATCTCTTTTGCTATATGGTACACCATTTTGGGGTGGTCTATAGAGGATGTTTCAGATTATATTATGTTAAATCACCCATATCTCACAATTGTAATTCTGGATTAAATTAAAGCTCACAGAATAGTTTAGAAATACAAATTGTCACAGATTTACTTTACTTATCTTCAAATCACAGAGTAAGTATATACACGGACATAAGTGCTACTCTAGACTAGAGTCTTATTGAATATTGACAAACTATATTCAATAATCCAATAACAATAGGCATGATCCAATCCACGAAAATACTAATTATTTATGATTGAACTACTAACCGAGAACCCTATCATTCTTCTCTTTATCGTTGCTGCAGTTGGCTATGGTCTTGGCGGTATAAAAATACAAGGTAGCAAACTTGGCACCATGGCAATCTTGCTGGTTGGTTTGGTCTTTGGTGCGCTTAGTTCAGACTTTGAAATTCCAGATATCATTTTTACACTTGGCTTAGCACTCTATATTTATACGCTGGGTTTAGAATATGGCAGTGGCTTCTTTGCATCTTTTGGTGTCAAGCGTTCTTTTGAAGCTGTTTTGATTATGCTTACTCAGGTTGTCATTGCGGCACTTGTCTTTGTTATTTATTTAGTGCTTCAGCTTGATATTACAACCCTTTCTGGTATGTTCTCTGGCATTGTTGTAAATGCTGCGTCGCTGGCTAGTCTTATAGATATTGCCAATAGTAATGGGCTTTCAAGTGAAGATGTTATTGTCGGTTTTTCGCTTAGCTTTCCAATAAGTGTGCTTGCTCGGATTTGGGCACTTATGCTCGTGAACCGCTATCTTAAAGTGGATTTTGCAGCTGAGGCAAAAGAGCTTCGTAATGAATATCCAATAGATCAACAGCTTGAAGCAGCAACTATCTTAGTTCAGAATGAAGCATATACGGGGCAACCGATTCGTTATATTTTACAAGATAAAAACTGGAACGTTATGTTCGGTAGGCTATACAGAGGTGAGCGTGTCATGCTGGTTTCAGGTGAAACTATTTTGCAGCTGGATGACATAATTACTTTAGGGGGCAATCAAGAAGACCTCGATCAGGTGACTGAAGTTTTGGGTAAAGCTGTGAACTCAGACCGAATCAATGACATGACGCAGTTTTTACGTAGGCGGCTTTTTGTTACCAATCCTGATGTTGTGGGTTTGCCACTTGCGGCACTAAACATTCGCGATAAATTTGGCGCTACACTAACAAGAGTGCAACGTGGAGATGATGACTTTTTAGCCTCTGCTGATTTTGTTTTGGAACTTGGGGACCGTGTTCG
>CALHRJ010000120.1 GCA_938038395.1 uncultured Deinococcales bacterium
GCGAATTATACGGCTACATTCAAATTGGGTTGAATGAGGTAGGGACAGAAGGTTCATTTATGACGCCATATAGCGTTTCCACGTAATATTGACCCATGCTAAATGAGTTCGTTCCTACTCGCACTCCGCTCGCCGATTAACTGACTTAGGTCAGTTAATCGTGGAAGAGCTAATTCTATTTGTTTTTGAGCTTTTTGAAGTTTTCAAGCCTATCTTTGACTTTTACTTCCCAACCTTCACCATCAGCATCATAGTAGTTACTTTCTAAACCTTCGGGTAAGTAGCGCTGTGAAAAGCTAGCTTCTTTGTCGCTAAAGTAGTAGATGTACTCTTTGCCATAGCCCAGAGATTTCATCATGCCTGTAGGTGCATTCTTCAGATGTAGCGGAACATCGTGTTGTTTACCACGAACATCTTCTAAGGCTGCTTTCCAAGCTCGGTAGACAGAGTTTGATTTTGGGGCAACTGCTAGGTAAACTGCAGCTTCTGCTAAGGCAAGTTCACCTTCTGGATGTCCGAGGAAGTGCATGGCATCTTTTGCAGCTATTGTGAGCCTGAGTGCGTTAGGGTCTGCTAGACCAACATCTTCACTGGCAATTCTTACTAAACGACGTGCAACATACATGGGGTCTGCACCGCCTTCTAGCATGCGTGCTAGCCAATAGAGTGCGGCGTCTGGATCACAGCCACGTATGGATTTGTGCAAGGCGCTGATAAGGTTATAGAAGTGTTCGCCACCTTTATCAAAATTGACAGCTTTATCGCCAATAACCTCTTTGGCTACTTTTAAAGAAAGTGTGCCGTCCTCACTATGGACTGCAAGGCTTTCTAGGATGTTTAAAGATTGTCTGGCATCTTCATTGGCTAGTCCTACGATTAAGTCCATAATGCCGTCTTCAAGCGTGAGTGTGCCTGCGTAGCCTAGTTCGTGCTCGAGCGCACGCTCTATAACCTTTTTAATATCTTCATCACTTAGTGCTTTGAGGATATACATACGACTACGGGAGCGAAGCGCTGCATTTACCTCAAACGATGGGTTTTCGGTAGTAGCACCAATAAAACTTAGGGTGCCATCTTCTACAAAAGGCAGGAGCAAGTCTTGTTGTGCTTTGTTAAAGCGGTGCACTTCGTCTAGGAAAAGCAAAGTCGCTTCACCTTGTAGTTTGCGGCCTTTAGCATCTTCGGCAACTTTGCGTACATCACGTACACCGGCATTTACAGCAGATAGACCTATAAAGCGAGCATTGGCTTTTTCAGCAATCAAGCGAGCTAAGGTTGTTTTACCAACGCCAGGAGGCCCCCAAAATAGCATGGAGTGGACCACACCAGATTCGATACTTTTTCTTAAGACTTTGCCCTCACCAACCAAATGCTCTTGCCCAACAACTTCATCTAAGTTCTTGGGTCTTAGACGCTCGGCTAGGGGTTGATTGTTTGCAGGGGCGAATAGTGCTGAATCTGAACTTGTGTCTGCCATAAGTGAGTTTATCCTAGCATGTGTGCAGCTATAGGTTGACCTATGAAGATAGTCTTCCTTTCAGCCATGGAATAAGAAGGAATTGCTGCTTTTGTGTATCCTTTAAAAACTTACTGGTACAGCGACAACCGATAATAAGAGGGTATTTTTGAGAGGCTGAGCTGGAACAAGCTTATGGGTACAGAACCTATGGAGATATTGAAATTGTTAACCGGCATATTTTCATCTGTTAAAGCACTAGCCTTGCAGGTATTTGGTCTGGCGGGGTACGGGCTCGAGCCTAGAAAAGTAGTTTATGAGAACATAAATCTAATCTAGTAGTAATGATTATGTATATTCCCCTAATACGCAAAGAGTAGGCTTTAGTCAAGATAACGTCACATTCTTTAGTGAATATCTTGATTTAAGGTTTATGTTGAGTGAATATTAAAATATATTGTTGTTTTGGTAGTAAACTTGACATACACACACTAAGATTTTGTATAATATGAATATATATAGGTAGGTTTTAGACTACCGATGAAGTTAAAAATAGAAACAGAGCTTTAACCGATTAGGTTACGTAATGAGCAGAGTGCTTATTAGATTGAGGGGAAAACATGTTTAAACTTTATAGTTTAGAAGAAGCTAACAAAATGATTCCAGCAGTTGCAGAAAAAGTGTCTGCAATGCAGGAATTAGCAGGTGAATTACACCGTCTACAAAATATTATGGAGCTCGAGCACCCTAGTGGTATCGACGCACTGAACCTTATGCAAGAAATCCGATTTTTAGCAGTTTCTGTCCAAGAAAGCGCAGCAGCCTTAAATGCTATGGGAGCTTACGTCAAAAACCTTGAAGAAGGTATTGTTGATTTTCCAAGCCAATTAGGTGCTGAAGTTGTTCGTTTGGTATGGCAGCAAGGTCAAGATTCAATTCAACACTACTGCCGTATCAATGACGATTTCCAATACATGATTGAAGAAGGCGACTTCGACAATAATGCTTACTTAAATGTTATTCCAAACGAAACACATACTGATATGGTTGGTCAGCATACAGCTAGTTAATTGCTTGACATTCCTCAACAAAAATAGCAAAAGTTAGCCACAATGTATATACAACATATACGAAGCTGATTTTTAACCCCCTCAGTTGTTTAGCTGAGGGGGTATTGTTATATCTAGTGATACATATAGCCCTTTTTGAACCAGAAATAGCTGGCAATGCTGGCAACATAGGCAGAACCTGCCTTGCAACAGGTGCTCAGTTACATTTGATTAGACCTTTAGGCTTTGCTTTGAATGATGCTGCACTTAAACGTGCTGGTATGGATTATTGGCATGAGATAGATGTAGTGATCCACTCAGGCTTTAAGGCCTTTCATAGTCATTTTAAAGATGCATTTGAACAAGAGCGTGTTTTTGCTTTTACAACAAAAACTGAACAATCTTACGCCCAAGTAGCTTATTTAGATAATGATGTGTTGCTTTTTGGGCCAGAATCGCGCGGTTTACCGCAGGAATTACGTGAAATGTGCAATGCGGTCAAAATTCCAATGAAGTTAGACGTTCGATCGCTTAACTTAGGCAATAGTGCTGCTGTAGCTGTGTATGAGGTTTGGCGGCAGCTCGAGTTTGCTTGAGAAAGCGTTGATTGAAGTTTTTATTGAGATGTTTATTGAAGCATGAACTAAGGTAAATTGAAATATCTGATACTGCGCCGCGATAGAGAAGATTTAACAAACTTATGCTGGTATTTTTTTGGAAGAAACATCAATTGGTGGATATTGTCAAACACTTTTCCAAATGACTTTCTTAAGTAATTATTGTGGTGTTGCTGTACCACGTCCGAAAACATATGTAAAAAATAAATGAGCTAGAACTATCATTTGCTCAACCACATCCCGTAAGTTATGTAGACAGTTCCGCAAAAGTTAAATCAAACTAAACCGCAGATATAAACGGAATTGATATGAGACTAAGAATATTCAAGCAAAGCTGTGCTATTTACAGTATCAAGCTAAATAGAGTATCGAGCTAGGCTGAAAATGTTTAGTAGATGTAGGTTGAAGCTTGTGTGTCCTGATTTTTGAGATTTTCTTTTTCTGCCAAACGCAATACTCTACGTATAAATGCAGCCTTGTTAGCCGTATAGTTTCGTCTACTATCGGCGTAAAGCTTTGCTAATTCAAACTTGTGGGCTTCGTATTCTTTTGCGGTATCTGGATGTTGCAATAAATAGTTACGAAACTGAATGGTTTCCAGCCAATTCGCACTTTTACGACTGGTAAAGGTTAAGTGATGGGTTCGAGCCTCTTTAGACCCTTTGATAAATAATTTGTAAAGCGCACCATCTGTGACCAATTCATAGTCTAGTTTAGCTAGTTTGTCACTAAAAGCAGGAACTTCATTCAAGTTTTCGTATGGCACGAGCATATCCAGAATAGGTTTCGCAGCTAATCCAGGAATTGCAGTACTACCGACATGCTCAATGACTAAGTCAGCTTTACCAAGGCATGAGCGAACATTAGCGGCTTCAGTTTTGAAGTTATCTGGCCACACAGGGTCGTAGGCTACGAGTTTTACAGTTCCGTGTTTAAGCCCAAGCATAGGGAATACCTGTGATTACCTTTCTTTTGGAAAAGCAGTGACGTATCTTGATAGCTGCTGTTTGAAACTAAAACTTATTTATTGTTACCAGTTGCTTAAGATTGAACAACTTTGGTAAAGGGTACACTAAATCACTTATATCTATTAAGCTATGGGCTTTAGCATATATCTTTAAGTGCACAGCTTTCTTACAGCTTCTTCTAAATTATCACTTGCTGCGATACTACTGCCAATCAAGACAGCATCTGCAATGCCCTGTAATGCTACCAACTCCGTTGGGCTTCTGTAACCTGATTCGGCTACCAGTAGTCCAGAAAAACCTGCTTTGCGAGCTATTGAAATTAATGTTGGTGCATTTGCTAAATCAATCTCAAGACTGCGTAAGTCACGGTTATTCACACCAATAATATCAGCTTTTGAAGATAATGCTATGGCTAATTCCTCTTCGTTATGAACTTCAACAAGTGCGTCTAGGCCGAGACTCTTAGCTAAAGTAACATACTCAGCTGTTTTTTCTTGCATGACTGCGACAATCAGCAAGATACAACTCGCACCTGAGTGAGCAGCTTCAAATAGTTGTAATGGATGCACGGTGAAATCTTTGCGTAAAAGGGGTAGGCCACTGACTGTAGAAACGGATTCTAAATCTTCTAATTTCCCTGAAAAGTGACGTGTTTCTGTTAAGACACTAATTGCTTTAGCCCCACCACGTTCGTAGGCAAGGGCTGTTTCGATAGGGTCTAGAGGTGCAATGGCACCTTTGGAGGGACTGGCACGTTTAATTTCTGCAATAACACTTAACCCTGGTTGAGCCAGCGAATCGTAAAAGCTTGGTCTTTCTGGACGGGTAGCTAAGTCTAGGGTGTCAGCTTTATCTTGATAATCTTGAGCACGTTCTACCGAAATTGTGGCGAGTACCCCTGAGATATTTTGATTAATTTCTTCAGGTGTTAGTGGATTTGGTAGTATGTAGTTAGTAGACATAAAAATTCTTTAATCCTCCTGCTGTACCCCAATCTGTCTCTATATTTTGAACGACTGCATGGGATGGGCCTGTGCGTAAAAATATTAGGAGTTGTCGTACTTCGGATTCTGGTCCTTCAACAACAACCTCGATTCGACCATCGGCCATATTTTCAGCATAGCCATGTAGGTGCAAATCTAAAGCATGTTGCCTCACAAAAGCTCTATAGCCTACATCATGTACATCGCCATTTATAATGGCTGTTAAACGAACATCTTGGGTGTTTTCTAACACTTCATTTTTTTTCATATTGCTTGTCTTATCCTCATGCCAATAGAATGTGGTCAGGCTAGACTAATGGTTGGTTATTTGGTGGTTGTTTCCTAAGATTTTTTCTTAGGGTCTTTGTGTTTAAGTTGAATCCTATTTTGATTTTTCGTTCTTTTTATTTTCTTATTGCGTTATTGTGAAAAAAAATCGTCCTATCTTACTTTTTTTTCTAGGCCTTACGCTTGTAGTGGCTTTAGGTGTTTACTTGTTGCCGCAAACAAGCTTTGGTCGAGGGTTTATATTATCACAATTAAGTAGTGTGCTTGCAGAGCAGGGCTATGACCTAACTTACCAACAGAGTTCGGGGAATCTTTGGAGGCAGCTCGAGCTATCGCAAACATCCCTAACAACCAAAGGCGCAACACTACAGTTTGACACAATAGGCTTAAACTACAGCCTGAGAAAATTACTTGTTGGTGAAAAGCCTTTGAACATAAACCTTAAAGGCGTAGATGGTGATGTTTTTTTGGCAGAGTTACTAAATGGTCAAAAAACAAATTCTAGTATCATTACAAACTATATTGAAGATTTATCGATCGAAGAGATTTCTCTTAAGCTACAAGACTTACCGTATGATCTACCAGAATTCAATCTCTCAAATCTTGAACTTTTAGCTTTTGAATCCACCAATACACATGTTCTGGGAGATTTGAGTACTTCAGAAGGTTCAGCAAAACTAGCAGTAATTGTAGAAAGTACAGAACCATTTAAAGCTAGGTTAGATATTATAGAGGCTGATGCTGTTTTAGCAAAGCATTGGACACAGAGGTTAAAAGCCGGAAAAGTATCGGGACAATTTGAAATTACTGCTAATGAAGTTAGTGGCGACTTTAATTTAGTTGATAGCCATGTGAATGTGGCTGATATTGACATTACAAATGTAGATGGACAGTTTAACTTAGCGAATAATCAAATTAGTGGACAAGCTACGGGTATCGCTTTTGATAGACTCGCTCAAGGTGACTTGCAATTGGATTTAAGCGAAGAGCAGTGGCAAAGCGAGGTTACGAGTATAACAAATCTCACTGAAGCATCTGCTTGGATATTTAGAAAAAGCCCTCAAGTACATGACTATTTAAATTTATCTGGGTCAGCACCTATTGAACTAGAACTATCTGGCTGGCAAAAAGTAGAACTTGTAGGTAAAGCTGTTGTGCCTGAAGGTCTAAGCATGATGGGTAAAGATCTTAAAAATGTTCAAGCAGATATCTATTTTGCAAATGGCAATGGCACAGATGTAACCCTCACGGCTGATTATCAAGCAGGACAGATAGAGTATTTTCGTATTGCTGCCGATAAAGAAACGAAGCTTGCTATTAGGGATATGCGTTTAGTTGAAGATGCTAATCAAAAAGCTGTACTTGATGCAGATGTAGTTTTCTCGACAGGAGAGAATGGTCTTAAGTATCTCAGGGGTCCACTAGTAGTTGATTATAGTTTAACAACTAACGGACAAGAAGAAAACTTTAAGGCGGATATCCTAAGTAAGATAAAAGAAGATAACTGGGATTTTGATGTTGCTTTAACCGATGCTTATGGAAATGCAGTTGATGGTGATGTAACAGTATCTAGCTCAGAGACAACATTAGCTTTGACGAGTGAAAGTCTGAACGTAGAGTATCTTGAAAAAATCTTTCAAAGTTCTATAATTTCTAAGCTAAATGCCGAGCAAGTACAGTTTGATGCCGTAACAACTGGCCTAACACTTCAAGAGCGCTTGACGCTAAACAGTATAGAATCTATTCGAAGTTTAATAAGTCAAGCTAAGCAAGCAAGCCTTGAAACAGATGCGCTTAGTTTTATCAGTGAAGGGCAAGAATTTTCTGCTAGTAGCTTAAATGCTGATTTGGATATTCAGACTACTAAACTAGATCTTATAGCAGCAGATTTGAAGCTGCCTTTTGAAGTTGTAAAAGATAATCCTCTTCAAGTGCTATTGAGTACAGCAGGTGATGTTTTTAATCTAGACGTTAAAGCTAATGAATCTGTTACTGATTTGGTAGATGCTAAAGAGTTAAGGGTTGAAGGTCGTTTAAGTGAAGCGACAAAGCTAACAATTGAAGAAATGAATTTGGCTGGTCTATCTGCCAATGGTGAACTGGTGTTTGCTGAGCCTCTCAATTTGGCAAGCTTAGCCTCTGTTGCAGAAGTTGCTGTTGGGGCCAGAGGTTCTTTAGCTTATACGCTTAGTGAAACGCCAATTGTTGTGGATGGTTTATCTAATAATGCCTTAGAAGTTGCAGGTGTAGGTAAGTTAGAACTTGGGGAAAGTTTAGAGAGCCAAGCAGAGTTAGACATTAAAGGTATTGAGGTACTAGGTTTACCTGAGTCTATGCAGGCTGAATTGACCTGGCAACAAAATGGTGCTTTGAGCATTGTAGATAGTCAGTCTGGTTTGAGCTTAAGTAGAAGACTTGTACCAGTAGCGAATAGCCTAAGTATATTTGGTGAAGCATCATTACAAGATACGATAGCGGTATCTGAAATAGTTTTAGAGAATACGCCCGTGGAACTTTTAGGGCAGAGCTATAGCGCAACAGGACGCGTGACCTTGTTGCCAAATAGTGAACCATCAATAGATGCTATTTTGCAAGCAACTGATTATCAGATTAAAACTAAAGGTACTTTGAATGCTTTAGCTTTAGAGCTTAATTTGCCAGCAGGCACTGACTTGTTAAACTCTGGTGCACTTGTTACTGCTCAGGAATTGATATTTCAAGGCACATTAAATGTACCTGCAAAACAACTTGCTTTAAATGCACCACTTGGTACTAGCCTTAGTGGTGATCTTAGCTCTAATAGTGTAGCTATTGCTGCTCAATGGTTTGAAAATGATAAGCAAGTATTAGAATCTATAAATCTAGAGCTTAAACAGAGTGATTTAATAGCCACAACAACTATCAATGATGTTAGTAACTTAGATGAAGTTCTAAAATCTCTAGTTGTAAGTGTTTCGGGGCAAGGCAAGATTGATGACTTAGCTGCACTCTTTGCTTATGATGTTTCTGGAAATGTAACTATAGGAGAAATTCCTGTTCAAGTATCTTTTTTGCCCCTTGAAGTTAGGGGTGACGCAAGTTTTTCGGGAGAAATACAAGAACAAGATATACAGGCAGATATACAAGCTCAAGGTACTCGACTCATTGGCAATGTAAAGACAAGCCTACTAGGTCAAGAACAGCTACTTAGTGGTGAGCTTTATCCGTCACTTGCTTTAACCACAACT
>CALHRJ010000121.1 GCA_938038395.1 uncultured Deinococcales bacterium
CACACGAATTTTAGGAGAACTCCGTCAAAATAATGCGCTAACTGGTACTCGGGGTGTGTATGTGGCAAACCCTATTTTGCTAGAAAAAGCAACAGATCAGTTTGTGCTTAAAGTGCTGTAAAAAAATGGAATAACTACAAGAAGCGTTCTAAGTTGTAAAGGAGCATTATCAAAATGCTCCTTTTCCATTTTTGATGCGAGTGTTATTTTTGTGGGTTTTAGAAAAATAAAGCCACCCGTGACTTCTGAGACCTACGACCTAACTAAGACATCCTAGCTAACTAAGACATCTTACTTAAATGGAAGCATATCAGCACAAGGTTGTATGACAAAGCCGTTAAATTATTGGGATTCATACTGCACCTGCTATTACTTAAAGAAAAACGCTTTTCCTAGAAATACATACTCTGTAATACTCAATAGCGTACAATGACAAAACATGCGAATTGCCTTTTTTACTGAAGTATTTGTACCTAAAATAGATGGGGTTGTTTCGAGAGTCACAAGAACGCTCGAGCAACTTGCTGAACTTGGTCACGAAGCACTCGTTTTTGCGCCACACAACCCGCCCAAAGAATTTGCAGGTCACAAGGTAGTTCGTGTTGCTGGTATCCCCTTCAAACCTTGGTACCCAGAACTCAACGTAAGCTTACCTAGACCTAAAATAGGTCGTGAGCTCGACAAGTTCAAACCTGACGTCGTGCATGTAGTCAGTCCTGTGGCTATGGGCTTGTGGGGTACAACCATTGCCAAACAACGTAACCTACCCATCTTGAGCAGCTACCATACAGATATTGCCCAATATGTTGTTCACCTAAAGCTGCCTTTTTTAGAACCTGTTTCCAAAAACTACTTACGTGATATCCATAATCAAGCACATGTTAATCTCTGCACCAGCCAGCCCATGGTAAACAGTGCCAAAGCACTTGGCATAAAGCGTGTACGCCTTTGGCCAAAAGCTGTTGATACAGAGCGTTTTGACCCAGAAAAAAGTACAACAGCCATGCGCCATAAACTCACTGATGGACACCCTGAACGCAAGCTTATTTTGTATGTGGGCAGAGTTTCATTTGAAAAACGGATTGACTGGCTTTATGCACCGATTAGTCAAATTGAAAATGCACATTTAGCTATTGTCGGATCAGGTCCAGCAGACGACTATCTAAAAGATAGGCTCAAAGATACCAATACTAGTTTTATGGGCTATATGACAGGTGACGAACTGGCTGAGGCTTACGCAACTGCGGATGTTCTAGCCTTTCCTTCTGATACTGAAACACTTGGTTTTGTAGCTATGGAAGCAATGGCTTCAGGTACACCTGCTGTGGCAGCTCGAGCTGGTGGCATACCAGATGTGATTCAACATGGCAGCAATGGTTACCTTTTTACACCTGGTGACTTAGGTGAGTTTACAAATTATCTAAATGAATTATTAGATAATGAAAAACTACGCCAACAACTAGCCGATCAGGGTAGACAAGATATGAAAAAATGGGGTTGGCGTGCGTCCACTGAACAAGTTGTTGAGTATTACAAACTAGCCCAAATGGTGCAACAACGCTATGATCCACCGAGTATGCGAAATCTTAGAGATATAACGGGTATGACTTTACCCGGTCAAAGCAAAGATTAATAGCAAACTGACTTCTGAAGTAGGGATGTTTTAGGAATACTTTAACTTGAAATATAGATCATCAGGCTTTAATTAGAGAACACTATCAGATAACTGCCTAGTAAATATTATTTTAAATAATTTCACTTCAAAATGTTTTGTTTTACTCAAAATCACACATTTTATATAACATAGAAACACTTCCACGATTTGTTGAGCCAGCAACAAATCGGCGAACGGAGGTGAGTAAGAACAAACCCATTCAGTATGGGTCAACATTCAGTGGAAACGCTGATAGCATTTGGATTAATAATGTCCACAGTATTGATCGAAGAAATTAACCTCACAAGAATGTTGTTATGCTTCTAACGGTAAGTATCTGAGTTTTCTAGCTACGGGGTCTTTTTGTAATTGCTGACAATAAGAAACCCTCTCAGGAAATCTTGAGAGGGTTATTTTTTGACTATGATTTATTTCTGTTTATTAGGTTTTAATAAGCCTTAAGCTTTGGCAACTTTTGGCTTAGCACCAGCATTTCTCTGAATCCACCAGTGTTGTCCAACCTGAACAGCCATGTTTGTAACCAAGTACAGAAGAACGCCTGCAGGGAACCTAAAGAGAATGAATGCAAACACAAGGTTCATAATAAGTTGCTGCTGCAAGCTCTGTGGATTACCCTTAGCCATCAAGAAGCTCTGACCAACCATAATCAATACATAAAGTATCGGTAATAGATATATTGGATCAGCAAGACCTAAGTCAGGAATCCAAAGGAAACCTTCTGCAAATTCAAAGTTTGAAAATATTCGCCAGAAAACAATAAACACTGGCATCTGAAGCAGCATAGGTAAACAGCCACCTGCTGGATTTACACCTGCTTCTTTATAGAGCTTCATGGTCTCTTCGGTTAGTTTTTGTTTGTCATTCTTGTGCTTTTCTTGTAGTTTTTTAAGCTTCGGTTGAAGCTCTTGCATACCCACCATAGACTTGGTTTGCATATTGATAAGTGGCCATACTAAAACTCTAAATAGAAGCGTTAGAACAATTATTGATAAACCCCAATTTGGGATAAATTTATGAATTGATTCTAGTAGGTTAATAATCAACAAAGACAAGCGACCAAATAGGTTGGGTTTAAAGAGTTTTGGTAACTCATGTAAGCCAGCTTGATACAAGCGCACAAGTTCGTTAGCACCTGTATAGACACCAAGGTTAAGCGTGTTGCTATCTGCAAGGTCAGCAGAAATGGCAATACGTCTATTTGCAAGCGCACTAGCTTCTAGCTTAGATGCATCTCCTGTAGGTGTCATAATAATTGCTTGACCACGCACAGGACTTGTTTGGAATGATACGTAGGATGGGTTTGTTACTGCTTGGTCTTGAAGTGGGTTTTCACTCGCATTTTCAGCTTGACCAATACGGACAATCGGACTATTTTCGCGACTGATGCCAGGAAAAACCACTGACACTTTACCAGTACCATCAATCTCGAAGCTCATATCTATAATATTGCTGGTATCTTTTACAGTAAGCGTCTTTTTGACATTATGTGTGCCAGCAGTAAATGTAAAGGTACCTGTCCAAGTATTTTTACCTGTTAACTGCCAATCCCCTTGGGCATTTTCAGGTTTAAGATATTCACCATCGATAAGTAAAGCGCCACCTGGGTTAATCGCTTCTATAGGAATTACATTATTCCCTTTATCTAGATTATATTTACCATTGAGGTCTTGGCCTTTTTGTTGTTTGGCATAGACGGCAACAACTTCACCTGCTTGGTTAAAGAAGGAGTCTTTATCTTTACCCGTAATTAGGGTTAGTTTTTCATCGGCAAGATCACACCAAAAAGATCCAGCTGCTGGTGCGCTACAAACTTCTGTAATTTGATCTTGATTGTTAAAGTCAGAACGGTAAAACTCGTTGAGTTCATCAAAGGAAATCCGCGCAAAGGCTGTACTAAGTAACATACATACGCTAAGCAATGTAACTAAACGTAATGCAGTTGTGGAAACAAATCTCATCATAATCCTTATTTAGGCACTATTTTTAGGTTGTTTTTCAGGAATTGGGTCTAAACCACCAGGGTGCCAAGGGTGGCAGCGTAGGACGCGTTTAAATGCTAAACCGCTCCCTTTGAAAATTCCATACGTCTTTATCGCTTCTATAGCATATAGACTGCATGTAGGGTGAAAACGGCAAGTTGCAGGGGTATAAGGAGTTATGAAACGCCTATAGAAATACAGCGGTGAGAGTACAACACGTTGCAAGGCAGTCAACCTGAAGGTTGGACTATTTTGAATTGTGTCAACCTCTTTTATAGTAAATTCCCCTTTTTCATCGCAGTGTAGACATTCTGCTTTAGTGTCTCAAAATCAGCATTCGCTGCTGAGGGTCTTGCGATAATCACTATATCAAGTGCTTGTTGTGGTAGCGTATGCTCTTTTATGAGTTGTACGATACCTTCTTTAATACGCCTGCGGACTTTGTTCCGCACAACCGCATTGCCAACTTTCTTACTTACAACAATGCCTACAAAAAGAACGGATTGCTTACTCGCCACCGCCTGTTTTGTAGGCTCATGCTTCTTATAGGTTTTTTGTGCCAAGTGTGGCATAGAGCGCAAGCTCAAGTGCTTAACATTAGATGTTTTGGCACGTTTTAAGCGTCTAAAGGCACGATCACCCTTTAACGATAGAAGTACAGAGGGTACTGGGGCTAACTGTCTTTCTATTGGTATAGCCTCAATATCTGTACTACCGAAATTACGGTCTTTCGTCAGAGACACTTAGTTGTGTACGGCCTTTAGCACGGCGACGCTTAAGAACGCGACGACCAGCTGCTGTACTCATACGCTCACGGAAACCGTGTGTTTTTGCACGCTTACGGGTGTTTGGTTGGTAAGTACGCTTCATGATTCTCCTTCAATAAAAATCGTTTAAATAAAATAGGTAAAGTACTTGCAAAATACTTTAATTCAGCTTGAAAACTATAGCATGGGAAGATACAAAGTCTCTAGGGGCAAGGCAGGTTTTCAATCAGTTAGTTAAGTTGGAAGGCTCGAGCCAACCCATTCGAATCTCATAAGGTCACCTTCAAAACGCAGTCTAAAAGTAAACAAAAGCCTAAGCATCACCCAAAAGTAGCATCTATACTGTTTGTTCGTTTTTTTCTTTGGCTTTCTTAATTGTCTGATACATCAAGGCAATACAGCCACAAATCGTAACCAGAGCAAAAGCAAACCACTGCAGTGCATAATCAATATGCGGACCATTGGAAAGTTCGGGAATAGGCGCAGGTACAGGATATTCACCTGTCTGTGTAGGTGTTTGTGCTTTTAAGCGAATATAAGCAGGTTCTAGTTCATAAGGCATTTGTTGACTTAAACGCTCAACATCTACCCAAAACACTTTTTCAAGGATGCCCTCAGCAGGGTCCTTAGCGCCAACGGGTCCAGTTGGTGGGTCATGTTCAGGAAGGAGCATACCTTCGACTTCTACGACTCCTTCTGGTGCGTCTGCTACGCTCAATTGACCAGCTTGTTCTAATTCTGCTGCTACCCAACCTCTATCTACCAAAATCGCCTGTCCCTCATCAAAAATCAAAGGCGTAACAACATGATAGCCAGGCCGACCACTATATTCACGGTTACGAACCAAAAGCTCTTGAGAAGCGTCGTACTCTCCTGAAATGGTCACTGCACGGTAAGCAGCAGAATCCTCAGCACCAATCTCTTCATCTAAGACAAAGTTCGATTTTAAGTCACTAAAGGTCATAGGTGTCGTAACAAGCCTACTTTCAAGTACAGCATTGTAATCCACCTTTTGAGCATGTCTACGTAACTGCCAAAATCCTAAACTGGCAAACAGCGTAACCGCAGACAAAACTATGATGCTAAAAAACAACCACTGAAGTTTAAACAGTGGTTGAAGAAGTTTCAGTTTGTCATTCATGCTTTAAAGTAGAAAACTTCTATCTATAATCATTGCTAAATAAAGCAATGCCAAGTACGACATAGAATATTTATAGACACCTAAAGCAGTTGGTCTATCAATTTCTTGACCACTACGAACATGTAAATAAAGTTTAACCACTCGGAATACCAAGAAGATGTTTAACAAAAGCGCAGCTACAAAATAAACTATCGTAAATTCTTTCATGGCAAATGGAATCAAGGTAAG
>CALHRJ010000122.1 GCA_938038395.1 uncultured Deinococcales bacterium
AACCCAGTAGGTGTTGAAGATTCTCAAGGAACAACTGATGTATTAGATACCAGCAAGGCTGAGGATTCCAGTGAAATATCTGATGCTGAAGAGGTAGTTGGTTCAGATGTGAACCCAGATAATATCACTGGCGAAACAGATGGTGCCGAGGAAGATACTTTGATAGTTTCTGAAGAACAATCTAATTCAGTAGTTTACAGTGATGTTGAAGACAGTGATGTTGAAGACAGTGATGTTCAAGACAGTGATGTTCAAGACAGTGAAGTTCAAGACAGTGAAGTTCAAGACAGTGAAGTTCAAGACAGTGAAGTTCAAGATAGTGATGTTCAAGATAGTGATGTTCAAGATAGTGTTCTTGACGATGGCAACCTGCAAGAAGACACAACCTCTGGACTTGGGGAGTTAGAAATACCTGAGGGATTGAGGAATGACCTTGAAGCAGATACAAATGAAGACACTGATGCTTTAGCTGAGTCACAACTAGATGGATTAGATCAAGCTGATATAAATCAACAAGCCAGTCCCGAATTGCCAGTAAAACCAAACTACAATATTGCTTTTGATATAGATCATCAACAGGATTTGAAAGTAGAAGAAGAACAGCGCGATGAAACTAAGACCAGTTTTCATGCTTTTGGTAATTACGAAAGTGTTCTTAGCTTTGATGCAAGAACAGCTTATAACTACGTGCCTATAACAACTACAGAACCTTATCCTTATTGGGATAAATTGACTTCGAGTATCACAGTTGGTACTCAAAATACTTTTGATACTATTCCAAATCTAACAATCAGTCATATACATGATCTAAATAAAGGTAGAGGTGAATCTCTTAGTTTGAGCCTTGGCGCAAGTTATGAACCCTTTGAGTTTACGCTCGCACAAACGTTTAATTTGAATTGCCAATTAAAATCATGGATCGATAAAGAAAGCTGTGATGTATCAACAAATAGCTTTAGAGTTTTATGGCGAGATGTTCTGCAACTAGAAGCTAAGGGTTTCCCGATATTACCTGTTGAATTATTGCAACTAGATTCTAGATTAGATACACAAGAGTATAGTTTGAAACTTAACAATATACAGGCCTTCCAAAACGAAAGTGCAAATTGGAGCGTCTCTTACATAAGTACTTACGATCCTTTTTTGAATACTTTAAAGGGTGATACGGGTGGTTGGAAAGATAGTAGCTTAGGTGCTACCTATCAACTCATGGATACAGTCTATAGAACTCCAGCAGGTGACATTCGCCTACTTTCGGATATAAGTACAGAATATCTTTTTGCAGATGACCAGCTATTTGAAAGTTACTTTAGAAATATCAATCTAACTCTGAGGGGGGATGTTTTTGGAGTCTTAGGTGTTGCAGGTGTTTTAGGTTATGCCGCCACTGCAAATCTAGTTTCTACTGATGATACGGGTAATCAGGTACAAACCTATAATCGTCGTAGTTTAAATATTGGAAATTTGTCGTTTTCTACGAAGATAATGCCAGATGTTTATTTGGCCGCTATATTCAATGATACTTGGGATCTAAGAGATGTTGATTCGCCGATTAGTACACAAACACCTTGGAACTTCCAACCAGAAATTCATTTGATTTGGGATAGGTGTTGCTGGGCTTTATCTGGCTCTTGGGATACCAGCGATGGGGCGATAAGTATTAGTTTAGGCTTGAATGATATACAGCAAGGATTTTCTCAGGAGTTTGAGTCACCGTTTGTGTTGCCTGGGCGTGCTGCTAATTAAATTAGTTTTATTGTTTTGTGGTGCTGGTCCTTAATTCATTCATATAGCTATTTTAGGTGCGTTCTGCTAAAGGTTGAATGAATATTTCATTTAAGTGGAACACACCTTTTTCACTGAAATTATTTCCAAGTTTAGATGGAATGCATGCGCTATGTTAAGTGCATTCTAAGTAGCTTCTTTAGTGGTATAAAAGTAGAATTGATGGTAGGTTATGACAATATGATTGACAAATCGTCTAGCCATCCATTTGGGCAAAAACAACTAAGGATTATTTTATTGTCGTTATTGCTAGTTGTAGGAGTTGCCTATGTTTACTTTGCGCTGACCCCGTCTCACTATAGTTTCTTTTTGAAAACCCATATGGGTCAGCAAGACTATGAACCTATTATGGGGCAAGCCTATGGTATTCGTAGTGATGAATGGGGAATGGTTACATCTTACTTTCAGATTGCTGCCAATAATGACTATCAGCGATTTAATCAAGACAGTCCTTATAAAGAAGACCTACGTTTTTACTTTGGTTTACCTCTAAAGGATTGGGCATTGGCTTTTAAACCCTATATGTGGGGGTTTTTTACCTTAGGTGATGCAAGAGGGTTTTCTTTCTATCACTTTTTTATGATTGCAAGCTTTATTATAGGCTATACAGTCTTTTTAATTCAGTTGCGACTTCCTGTCTTGTATGCAGCAATCATTGCCGTAACTCTATTCTTTTCACACCATAATCAGGTTTGGTGGTCAAATAATGCGGCAGTATTGGCCTTAACAATTTGGATTATAATACCCTTTTTAAGCAATTGGTCCCTGCCTGTCAAATTTTTGTCTACATTTTTAATCAGTGCGGCGGCACTTTTATCTTTAATATATCCACCATGGCAAATTAGTATTATTTATCTTGTTGGGATATTTGCTTTGGTTTTTCGACCTGAACGTTTTCGAATCGGGAATATCTTAACTTGTTTTGTTGGCTTTGCACTCGCTGCTGCGTTATGCCTGTATTATTTAGCAGACATTGTTCCTTTGATGCAAAATACTGTATATCCAGGTGATAGAAGTTTTAATGGGGGCTCGAGCCGCACTTATTATCTTTGGACCTTACTTTTTCCCCATAGTTTAATCACACCAAACTATAGACCAATTATGTCTAGTGCAAATATGCCTGAAATTGGGACGGTATCAAGCCTATTTACCTTATGCTTGCTTGTTTTTGGAGATTACAGAATTTTCTTTAAAACTATTAAAAACAATGCTATCAAGGTCGCTACATTAGGTGCATTTGCGGTGCTTGTTTTTTCTTGGATGTATCTACCAATACCAAATGATTTTGGTAAGTTTTTACTTCTCGATCAAATTGAACCAAAGCGATTATTACTAACCAGTGGTACTTTTGTAATATGGCTTATAGCAATACTAGCATTCTATACAACTTGGAAGCTATCGTGGGCTAGGGTTTCACTTTATAGCATCTTGGTTCTGTTTGGCACATTCTTTTATAAACAGATATTAGGTTCTCCGACAGCAATTGACAGGTTTGATGTGCTTGCACTTATTCCTGTCGCAATCATTATTGGGTTTAAACTGTTTCAGGCTAAAACAGGCAGGGTGAAGGGTGTTGCCCATAATGCAGCTCAAGATACTAGAGTATTAGATAACCAAAATTTAGAACCCCAAAAGTATTTGCAAAATCGTTGGGCATATATATTTGCGACAGTGGCTTTAATTTATAATGTAGTAGCTTTTGGTGGATTTAATCCAGTTCAATCATCACATGATATATTCTTAGCAAGTCAGCAACCAAAAGTTGTGGCACTTAAGGAATTTGTTCAAGAAAGTGATTTAGATGCTTTGGCAATCGCTAGACATACAGCAGCCTCAGCAAGTGGACTTTCTTTACCAACCTATAATCATGTTTTATTAACACCACAATTAGAGTTGTTTAGAGAAGAGTTCCCAGACTTAGATGACACTACCTTTAATACTATTTTTAATCGCTACATACATGTCGCCTTTGATTCTAATATCGATGAACCTAAATTAGTTCAGGCAGATTATATAAAACTACCACTTAACATGCTGTCTGAAAGTATTCCTGTTGTTAACAATCCGCTTCCTGAGGAAGTTGTAGCAATTAATGTTCTAAGTAATATGTGGCAGTCTGGTAACTTGTTAAATGTTAAATTCCTAAGCCCCATAGCAATCAAACAGTCGGAACTAACTGTTTTAGCAGGAGAGCTACTAGTTTCGAATGCGAAGGTACAAACTCAATTGCTGTTTACGGACTATTTTTCTGGAGAAGTTGAATCACCAAATGATGCGATTTTATGGGAACTAGACTTGGAATTTCCTAAAACAAATTCGACAGGAGTAGACTATAAAGACTTAGATGCCGTTTATATTCAGGTAGGAGATAAACCGTATAAACTTTTACTCAATCAAGGTGAAGTTGTCACAGCATATAAGACCAAGCCAGACAAAACATATCCTATCCGTGGTGTTATTGATGTTGCAAAGTATGACCGTCAAAATGCTACATTGACAATCGTTGGTTGGGCACCTGTTGATGATTTAGCAGGTGTCAAGGTGAATGAACAGTTCCTTCGTTGGTTTGGATATGATACCGATATGGATCTTAGTTTCCAAACCTTAAAATCGATTCCTAGACCAGATGTTGCATCTATATATGGTGATGCACAAAGACTATCAGGCTATCATTTAATATTTGATGTAAACACACCGCTCTCAGCTGAAGAAGACATTGACTTTTGTCTATACAGCCGAACAAAAAAAGTTGGAACGTATAAGGTTATTACGGATACTACGGTTCTACCAAGCATATGCTCTGCTCAATAAGTGATAGGTTCTAGGCAGCTATTTAGCAGTTATTTAATTTAGTTGGACTTCAGTCAAAACCTTGCATGTGTAAAAAGATAGTATTAAGTCTTGTGTAATGCTACTAACAGTGTCGTTAAATTATGTCAGTAAAAGCTTACAGGCTGCTAATATGTTTTGTGATTACCAAATTTAACGTAAGTGTGTACAGTTTAGGGTAGGTATGATAGAAAGTTTATCGAGAAAAAACCAGTTAACAATAGTTTTAGTATCAGTTTTAATGGTTGTGGGAATTGCCTACGTATATTTTGCTTTGAGTCCTTCTCATTATAGCTTCTTTTTGAAAAATCATATGGGGCAAGCAACTTATGAACCTATTTGGGGTGAGGCTCAGGGCATCCGTAGTGATGAATGGGGTGTCGTAACACCCTATTTTCAGATTGCTGCAAATAATGATTATCAACGCATAAACCAAGACAGTCCATACAAAGAAGATTTACGTTTTTATTATGGTTTGCCCTTAAAAGATTGGGCACTTGTATTTAAACCCTATATGTGGGGCTTTTTTATATTGGGAGATGCAAGAGGTTTTTCTTTTTTTCACTTTTTTATGATTGCAAGTTTTATTATGGGCTACACAATATTTTTAATGCAATTGCGTTTACCATTGCTATATTCGGTAATCATTGCTCTTACCTTGTTTTTTTCACATCACAATCAAGTGTGGTGGTCTACCAATGCGCCAGTTTTTGCTTTAACAATTTGGATTATTATACCTTTCTTAACGGATTGGACCTTAGCTCAAAAGTTTATAGCTACATTTTTGATTAGTGCTGCTGCACTGCTTGCTTTGATTTATCCACCTTGGCAGATTAGTGTGATTTATCTTGTTGGGATTTTTGCTTTGGTTTTCCGACCTGAACGTTTCCGAATTGGAAATTTATTGGTATGTTTTTTTGGATTTGCACTTGCTGCTGCGTTGTCTTTGTATTATCTAGTAGATATTATACCCTTGGTTCAAAATACGGTATATCCAGGCGATCGAAGTTTTAGTGGTGGCTCAGGTTCTCTATATTATCTCTGGACCTTGGTATTTCCTCATAGCTTAATTACACCAAATTATAAACCCATTGTATCAGGATCAAACATGCCTGAAATCGGTACAGTTTCTAGTTTGTTGTTTTTATGTCTCTTAGCTTTTGGGAACTATAAAGCATTTTTTCAGACAATAAAAAATAATATTGCTAAGACAGTCATTCTCGTTAGTTTTGCAGGAGCTTTATTTGCTTGGATATATTTACCAATACCAAGTACCATAGGTCAGTTCCTGCTTCTTGACCAAATTGAGTCTAAGCGATTGTTACTAGCAAATGGTACATTTGTGGTCTGGCTCGTTGCCATTTTAGCCTTAAAAACACCTTGGGTAATATCTTGGGTTAGGGTTTTGCTTTACGGCATTTTGGTGCTTGTTGGAGGCTACTTTTATAAAGAGTCTATGGGTTCTATGAAAGTGATTGATAACCTAGACTTATTAGTGCTAGCACCTATAGGTATTGTTTGTTTATGGAAAGTGGCTCAAAGTGTTCAGCAGCGTAGGATCCAAAAGACTATTGTTCAAAATAGCTCTATGATACCCACACAAGAACTTCCAAAATCTAAACAAAATTATATGGCTTATATATTTGCAACTATAGCCTTAGGATATAACTTCATAGCTTTTGCTGGTTTTAACCCTGTACAATCATCGTATGATATATTTTCAGCAAGTAAAGATTCAAGAATCGCTGCACTTAAAGCATTTGCTGAAGATAGTAATATAAAGGGATTAGCGATTGATAGGCATACAGCAGCTTCTGCAAGTGGACTTTCTTTATCAACTTACAATCATGTTTTGGTGACACCAAAATTAGACGTGTTTCAAGAGGAATTTCCAGACTTGGATGAAATCAAGTTTAATACTGTTTTCAATCGTTATGCACATTTCGTATTTAATTCTGAGATTGATGAACCAGTTTTGGTTCAAGCAGATTATATAGAACTGCCAATGGATATGCTCTCAGAGACAGTTCCTGTTATAAATAGTCCTGTTGTAGATGATACAACGCAAATTTATGGCGTAAAGTATCTTTGGCAGAAGCCTAATTTGTTAAATGTAAAATTTCGTAGCCCAGTACCTGTTAAGCTGTCGGAGCTTTCTATTATTGCTGGAGAGTTGTTGCCATCAGCCGTGACGATAAAACCGCTACTTTTGTTTACGGCTTATTTTTCTAGTGCAATTTTGTCACCAAGTGATGCTATTCTGTGGGAACTAAACCTAGAGTTTCCTGAAATAAATACGACTGAAACAAGTTACTATGATTTAGAAGCTATTTATATAGATATAGCAGATAAATCTTACAAACTTTTACTGGAAGAAAGTAGACCTGTGACCTCTTATGACGCACAAGAAGAACAAGTTTATCCTGTAAGTGGAATTATTGATGTAGCCACGTATAACACTGAAAATGCTACTTTAACTTTAACTGGCTGGGCACCAATTGAGGGTTTAGCTGGTATGAAACTTAGTGAGCAAATGCCACGTTGGTTTGGTTACGATAGCGATTTAGATATTCAATTTCAAACTTTACAAACAATTCCTAGACCAGATGTTGCAAACATATATGGTGATGCTCAGAGATTATCAGGTTTTTCTATGATATTTGATGTAAAAACACCACCAGCACGTTTAGATTTCTTGGAGCTTTGTCTTTACAGTCGAACAAAAGATACTGGTATTTATCAATTGAATGGCGATCCCAATAAATTACCAATAGTTTGCACAAAACCGTAGACTCATTAAGGTGCGTCCTGCTATAGGTTGAATGAAGTTCTAAGCTAAGCATTAGATTATTTCATTTATTAGGGACGCACCTTGAAAGTTTTTGAAAAGCAAAAAACTTTTATTTATGCTGAAACTATTTTCAACCTTAGATGGGATGCACTCAACTGATTAAGAGGAAGCTACAACATAACTTCTTAAAAGAACTGAAGCTTCTGTAGTTTTTACTTTATAAGTACCAAGTGCGGCTGGTAAAAGTGTGAATTGCACAGGCTCGAGCTGCACCCCTTCACCACCCATAGTTTCAATACTTACGCTACCCTCCAATAAACCCCAAACCTCAAGGCTCGAGCCATCGCACTCGCTCTCAAAAGAACTACCAGCAGTCATTTCCACACGCTCAGTAACAAAGTAGTTGTTACGACAAAGCTCAAAACGAGATACGCCAGCTTCGCTTGCAATCAATTCAGCAGGGCAGAGCGTAGGTGCAACTTGTGCAAAGTTAGTTGTTTGCATCGCTTTTTCAATATGCAAGTCTCTAGGCTTGCCGTCTACACCAACTCTGTTCCAATCATAGACACGATAAGTTGTATTTGAATTTTGTTGAATTTCAGCAATCATTAAACCATCCATAATTGCGTGCAGTGAACCAGCAGGAACGCAGATATGGTCCCCAGCTTTAACAGGAATGTGGTGCAAATAAGGTTCTAAAGTTCCTGTTTCTATGCCTTTTTGAAATAGCTCGGGCGTTGTACCTTCACTGACTCCTAAAATGACTGAGGCACCTTCTTTTGCTTGTAGTACCACCCACATTTCTGTTTTACCTAGTTCGTTGCCTTCGTGTTCTAAGGCGTAGGTGTCATCTGGGTGGACTTGTACTGAGAGTGATTTATTTGCGTCCAGAATTTTGATTAGGAGGGGGAATTTGTTGCGCTCGAGCGCCCACTTGTTATTCGTGCCAATCAAGTCAAGCCCGTAAGTTTCCAAAAGTTCTGTTAACGCTTTACCAGCCAAATCTCCATTACTAACAACAGTCGTACCATCAGCATGCGCAGCAATTTCCCAGCTTTCAGCAATCACACCTTCTTCTGGTAGGTCTCGTCCAGATTTACCAAGCGTTGCAAGGTTTC
The DNA here is from genome assembly GCA_938038395.1 of uncultured Deinococcales bacterium. Classification (GTDB taxonomy): domain Bacteria; phylum Deinococcota; class Deinococci; order Deinococcales; family Trueperaceae; genus CALGZD01. The sequence continues at coordinate 8,524 of CALHRJ010000122.1, forward strand.
GCCCACCCCACAAATAATCTTTTAGGACTGCTTTAAATAATAAGGGATAAAACGGGGTAGTCATGTGTCAACCTTTCAAGAGTAGAACAGCGTTATTGTCATAGTTTAAATCATTTATCGTGCTTCCATAAAGAGTTAAGACTGTGCTATTAAGACTGTAAGTGCAAGAATAAGACTGTAAGTGTAAGAATACACGGTTAAGAATACAATGGCACTATGGCAAGTAGAGTTGTTTCTGTATAGTAAAGTTATAGCTGTCTTTGGTAGCCAGCATATTTGTATAAATATCGTTTTGAAATAATATTCAAAGAACTAGATATTAGTGGAGCATGACAACATGATTGAAAGGTTTTATGGCAAGAGGACGAGGTAGGGAACTTGCATTCCAAGCTCTCTTTCAAGCAGAGCAGGGGCAAAGTCCACTAAAAGAAGTATGGAAAGACCTTCGTATGGAAGCGTCTCAGGGTCATCCGTGGCAAGATGATGACAGTAGCGATACGGACAACAATCCGCAGGCTGTTAACACTGAAGCTTTTGATATGGAGACCTTAGATTTTTCAGAAAAACTGCTTAATCATTTTGATGATAACCGAGAGCATATTGATTCAACCTTAGAAAATGAATTAGAAGGTTGGACCTTTAAGCAAATGGCACAAACAGATTTATCAATTTTGCGCCTTACCCTCGCAGAGATTTTCTATGAAGGTACGCCTGAAGAAGTGAGCATCAACATGGCGGTTCGGATTGCTAAAAAATATGGTGGTGAAGAATCAGGTAAATTTGTAAATGGAGTTTTGGGCAGGTTTTTTAGAAAGCTTGCGGCTGAAAAAAATAATGCTGACCAGAATAATGCTAGTAAGACTGATTCTGAGGAAGTTGGGGAAGTTGCTCCAAAAGTAATAAAGGAAGTTATAAAAAAAGAAGCTGAAGACACATCTACAGTTGAAGATATTATCTCTGAGATTAAGGCTGAAGGTGTTGAGGTTCAGGGGACGCAAGAAAGTTAGGCTTCTGAAAAGGTAAAAGCGGAATCCATCCGTATATAAAAGTCTCGGCCTTCCTTTTCTAAAGGAAGGAGCAAAAACC
>CALHRJ010000123.1 GCA_938038395.1 uncultured Deinococcales bacterium
TAAAAAACTGAATTCAATTGTTTTACTGATGAGCTTCAATAAATATTGTATCACGAGTTAAATAGCTGCTTATTTTTAGCGGTTGAGGAAGTGCATAGAGGCTAAGCAATTCAAATATGTATAGGCCTTTGGACGTATGACCTAAGGCATAGAGCTTTTTTTATCTCTAACTTGAGCCTGATGTTTAGAAGCTACCGCTTCGGATAAAGTGTTCATATCTTTGAAGGAGCTTTAACTGAGCTCTAAAAAAGAGCTGAATATACGGAATTTATTTTATACCAAGTAGAAAGCACAACACGTCTAATAAGCCTAGAAGGGGTAGCAGCATATGCAGAACTTTCCTTACCTTACCGATTACGTCAACACTACATTTACCAAAGAGAAAGCCCGTTGGGACTATATATTTCTCCGTCCTATACTTTTAGTCATCACCTTTCTAATTCGTCTTGTACTGGTGCCAATTAAGTTCGTGTTTCACCGCAAAGCATGGGGATTTGAGGAAAAGTTGATTGATTCTGTCATTGCTTTTGGCATTAAACATTTAGCCACCTATGATGCACTTAAGTTACTGATTCGCCATGTACAAATTGAACCGTTGCTTTATCGGTACATACTTTCAGGCACACCTGAGCGCAAAAGTGGTACAGGCGAAAAGCTCAAGGGGATTGATGGGGATTTTAGTGTTGATTCAGTTGAAGACGTTGTCGCTCATGGTTTAACCATTTGCCATGATGATCTTTCTTATGAGGTCATGAAACGTTTTGATAAAGACGCCTTTTTAAATAATCTTGAGTTTTATAGAAATAGTAGCCCTGAGGATATTGAGCAGTTTGGAACTAAGGTCTTAGAACAGAATCGTGAACATTCTTTACAGCTTTTTGGGTGTACCAACGTTGTTATTTTTATTGTTGCAACTATCAGTATTTTTGCTGATTACGAAACAGTGTTGCGTGCGCTGAATTCTTTTGATTCTGATTCGGTACTGCTTTGGGGCTTAAAGAATATTTGTGCGAATGATCAACAAGCGATGATAAATTTAGATTTCTATTTACAGTCAGATAGTAAAGGTAGTCATTACAACAGTAGTCCTTTCTTTGCTGACCCCAACCAATACCTTTTCGATCATATTGCATTTGATGAGTTTGCGTATGAATTGTTGAGTAAGAAAAATCCAGAGTCGTAATTAGTTAAATATATTTTTAAAAGTGAAAGAGGTCAACATGTTAGATTGCTATATTACAAGTACAGGTGCGTTTTTACCGGGTCAACCCATTGATAATAAGAGTATTGCTCAGTATCTAGGAACAACAATTGGCGAATCTAAAGTTAAAGAAAAGATTCTCTCAGTTAATGGTATTGATACAAGACACTATGCGCTAGATGAAAACCAGAATGCAACACATTCGGCGTATGAGCTTGCAGCTGCTGCGGTTAAAGATTGCTTACCTGCTAAAGCATTGAGTAACAAAGAGGTTGATTATTTATCGGCAGGTTCAACCCATGCACCGCTGCTTGCGCCAGGTATAACGTCTGTTATTCATGATGAACTCAGTAAGCAAGAGCTTGTTACACATGCCCTTGAGATTAACTCTAATTCGGGTATTTGCTCTTCTGGCGCTCAAGCTTTTGTCAATGCCAGTCGTGCAGTTAAATCAGGGGATGCTCAAACTGCGATTTGTGTTGGTGTTGAGCAACCTTCAGTAATACTTAAGTCAAAAGCTTTTCGTCCTACTTACGACTTGTTGAATATCTTTAAAAACATACGAACTTCTAAGTGGTTTATGTCAACCTTTTTAAGGTTTATGCTCTCTGATGGCGCAGGTGCATTTATGCTCGAGCCCACCCCCAGCCCCGACAAACCATCCCTAAAAGTAGACTGGACTTACTCACGATCATTTGCAAACGAAGCACCTTTATGTATGAAGCTACCGAGCAGCAAAAGTGCGGTTGTACTAAGTCAAGATGTCAAAATTCTATCGAAGTACATGCCTCGCTTATCCGAACGTGCACTTGAAGAAGCTTTAGCAAAAAACAACGAAACGCTTGATAACTTCACAGCGATTTTACCGCATATGTCCTCCTACTTTTTTGAGTCTTCAGTCAAAGAGATTATGGGAAGACTATCGCCACATAGAGATGTACCCTACTGGACGAACTTAAAAACAGCAGGCAATACAGGCGCAGCGAGTATCTACATTATGCTAGATGAATACTTAAAAACACAGCCAGTAAACACAGGCGATAGACTACTACTTTTTGTTCCTGAATCAGGCCAGTTTAATTATGTATTGATGGGGTTGACGGTTGTATGAATAGGATGAATATTGCGGTTGTAGGTGCTGGCAGTAGTGGACTTGTAACTTTAAAGTATTTACGAGATGCTTTTCCAGAAGCTAATATTGTTTGTTTTGAAAAAGGTCAGTCTATTCGTGGTTGTTGGGGGAATCAACGAGAGGATTTTATCTCTACTTCTACTAAATATACAACTCAGTTTTCTTGTTTTCGTAAGTGGAAACCGACTGTTCCACCTACAAAGGACTATACTGAGTTTTATCAGGGGGCTGAATTTGGTGATTATTTGGAAGCATTTGCTGAGGAGTTTAGGCTAGAGGACTACGTGCGTTTTGGTGTGGCTTTAGAGGGGCTCGAGCGCAAAGGCAACAAATGGCAACTCACACTTTCAGGAAATACTAGCTCAGAAAATGCAGGAGAAAGCACACAAACATTTGATGCTGTATATCTTTGCACAGGCTTGGTAAACCAAAAAGTTGCTTTAGAATCACATAACATCCCAATCGCTGAAAACCCAGAAGCAGTACGTGATGCCACGGTGGTTGTCGTTGGAGGGGGAGAGTCTGCAACGGACTTAGCCAATCATCTTGCTAAAGCAGAATACAACAATACCGTGTACCTATCGCTACGCTCAGGTGTGCGTGTTAGCCCACGCTATCACCCGATCAGAGGTGTACCTTCGGATTTCTTACGTAATAGGCTTTTGCTTTCTTTTGATAAACAACTGCGTAATAAAGTTGGGGAGGCTTTTGTTAGCTTCCGAATTCGCTTTAATCAAGCTCTGGTTAAGTTGTTCCCACATCAGGAATTGGAACAAGATGATTCTAAGGAAGAACAAAGACTAAGAAAAGAATGGGATATGAAACTTAAGGCTAGGGCTAAGGGCGCACTCTTCAATGTCTTTCACAATAAAAGTGATGCCTTCCTAGATGCCATAGCTCAAAAGCGTTTATCAATTATTGGTCCAGCTACTGATAACAGTTGGAGCGAATACTCTGATTTTGAACAAGTAGAAACACTAGATTTGAAGCCAGATGTTCTAGTCCCTTCCACAGGCTTTCGTTCTAAACTAGCTGACTTTTCTAATAACACACTTAGGTTAGCAGACTTTTATCATGGCTGTGTCCACGTAAATGACAACAATCTATTTTTAATAGGTTTTGCTCGACCAATTATTGGCAACATACCTACAATTAGTGAAATGCAAGCACGGTATACGGTAGGTCTGCTTGCAGGAAAATATAGTCTTCCAATTGATGTTAAGACAAAACAAGCAGAAGCTTTTGAAGCATTGACTAAAGAATATAGCACACTTGATACAAGCAATGTTTATCCTGTAGAGCAATTTCCGTATTGTGATGTTTTAGCGAAAGAGATGGGTATTATGCCATCACTACAAATGATTGGCTCGTTTCGCACTTGGCTTAAGCTGATGCTAGCGCCAGCGAGTACTACACATTATCAGGATGAGTATTTTGATAAAAGTTTGCTGCAACAAGAAAAGGTTTATACCCCGTCTTTACTTATTGGCATCATGTTCCTGATGCGCTTCGTTGTATCTCCTTGGCGTTACCGAAGTAGTTAATTGTGTAATGAAGTTTAAGTGTTCCCCTTAATAGCCTAATGATCGGCCTATAACCTAAAATAGAACGCACCCAAAGTACACCTTGGTTTTTGGGAAAATGGATTCCTTCCTGCCTTAACATTTGATGGCTTGATGGCTTAGACTAAGTTATATATAAATCTAATAGCTAACTAAC
>CALHRJ010000124.1 GCA_938038395.1 uncultured Deinococcales bacterium
TCGCCACCATAGCGTGTGAATGAGCTGTAGTAAGCATCTGTCCAACCATCAGTCACAAACAAATCGTTATCTCTCAGTGCTTGCCAGTAAGTTAGCCATTCATCACCATAGTTATCAATTGTTGTGAGCATAAATGCTAACCCTGGGCTACTGCTTGTTGGATTTTGTATAACCGTTAAGCCTTTATATGCTTCTGTTACTAATTCATCTAGATTGCTTGGCAAAGCAATACTATTTTCTTCAAACCAAACTTTATCTAGGTTAAAGTTTACATAACCGACATCCACAGGCGTGACATTATTATCCGCATCAAACTGGAGCGACTCAGCCACAGAAGCTAGCGCTTGACTTGCATATGGCTCAAAGATGTCTTTGTCAGTAGCTCTAGCAATCAGACTATTGTCTATACCAAAGAAAAGATCTGCCAGTGGACGACGGCGTGTCAGGATTGCTTTGTTCGTAGTCTCCCCTGCATCGCCACCTTGGATAAAACGCAGGTTGATGCCAGTATCTTCAGTAAAGGCGTCCAGAACATCTTCTGAAATGGTAAAAGAATCATGCGTCAAGACTGTTAACTCCTGTGCTAAAGCACTACTAGCAAAGGCTAATGGCAACAATAGAGCGACTAAAAAACGTTTATAAAACATAAAAAAACCCTTCTGTCATCAGAAGGGGGAGTTGTTTATGTGTCAGTCAAAAATGTTTAGACATTTTCGAATCTGCATCAAACTCCCTACGCTAGAATGATCTAGGTCAGGTTATGAGGGTATGCTCTCAGCGCCGATAGCCTTTAAAGATTTCAGCCTTTAAAGTATTAATCTAGGGCGCACCCCTGATGACGCTTAAAGTTTAACACCTGTCTGTGAGTAGGTAATAGGTTCAAAAACACATTTTTAAGCGTCTCGAAGAAGTAGTGACGGTGAAAGCGGTAACGCATTTTCAAGTAAAGCGAAAAAACCATTTTTGTCTAAGATGAAGACAATTATCAAATGTCAATCTGAGGTTGTACCCAAAGGCACTTTCCCTAGCAGTCATAGTCAGTTTTCTGATGTATTTTAGCAAACACAATAATTCCGTTAATGATGCTTTAACGCAAATTCATCGCTTCCCTTATGCTCATTCTCTATGCTGCATTTAGCAAGTAGGTTGCTAACCCGTTTCGATGCGTCATCAAAACGATTTCTAATAAATTTCAGAAGTGCTTCGTAATAGTGCAAGTAAATTAAAACTTGCAGATTACAAGCAGGCATAAAGATGTTTTGAATGTATCTTTGCGCAACTGACAAAAGGAGATTAATTATCAGCATAATGTCACAAACTTTTGTATGTGATGTTATTTTGAGAACAGATTAGTGGGGGACTAATGCTCGATACAAAGATTTTCGATACTCAAGAGGTCTTACAAGACCGTATTGATGCTATCGACACAACTACAGATTTTTTCAAGTCTGCAACATTTTTGTTTTTATTGACAACATTGTTGACTGTAACTGTGTCTTTACAAACCATGCACCTTTTACAAGGTCCAGTACCGCTTTTTGCATTGCTGACTTTAGGAATGATTGCACTTAGTTATTTTTATAGCGTGAGAGTCAGTATGTTGTTACTATTGGGTCTATCCATAGCTTACGGACTCAGCACAGCTTTTGCTGCAAATCAGAGTGTACTGGGAGTACCAACTAGCTTCTTTGGAGTACAGGCTATGGTCACTTTAGGCAGCATCATTTTGGCTACATATAGCCGAGTGGTGAAAACAAACTTAAAATGGCAAGAAAAAGTCAAACATTTCGAAGAAACACACGATAACTTAACAGCTCTTTTAAACAAAGACTCCTTTATAGAACAATTAGATAACATCATCAACCAATCATCAAGCAAGCATGAGCGTTTTGCCTTAGTCCTAATTGATATCAATGGCTTACAGAAAATCAACCAGCAGCATGGCTATAAAGCTGGCAATGCAGCGCTTCATATCATTTCTGATAGATTACGACAGGTTGCCCAACAAGGTGATTTAATTGCTCGCATTGAAGATGGTTGTTTTGCTTTAGTTGTTCGCGATATGGCACATAATGCACAGTTAAAGGGTTACATTAGTAGGGTTATTGCCATGCTCAATTTACCTTTTGACTATGGCTGGACAGCAATTAGTTTGGATACCAAGATTAGCTCGAGCTTTTACCCCCTAGATGGTAAAACAGCCACAGAACTTTTAAGTCTAAATATTGAAAAACTTGACTAAAATTGGTGCGTAATATCAAAATAAAAATGAACCTTACTATGAATTAGGACATTGCCTTCATAGGAAAATTTAGTGTTATACTTTCTAATCCCTTGAAGGAGGTTTTTGATGTCTCAAAATACCACATGGCGTTTTGTCTTATGTCTGCTGCTTTCCCTAGTAGTAACTTCAGCTTACGCACAAGACAACTCCAGTCCAGAACAACTTATTCGTGAGCTCCAAGCACAAAATGCAAATCTACAAGGTCGTCTAGCTCGGGTTGAGTCTTCTAGAACAAGATTAAGAGAACAAATCAGTACTTTAGAAAGTGCTGCAATGGCTGCTCCTACAGTAGTCGAAACAGCAACAGAAGCACCTGCTGATAACTCAGCACAGCTTACTAGAAGCCAAGCAGCATACGATCGCCTCAAGCAACAAATGGCGCAACTTCAAAGTAATAATGTACAACTTGAAGCACGTATCGACAGAGAACTTGCTTCAAAAGCACGTTTGCAAGGACAGTTTGCTGCCTTACAAGAAAGTGCTGCTTCATTTGAAGCACAAGCTGAAGACGCAACCGCCGATGCTATGAGTCTAAGACTTCAGCGCAAAAACAGTGTTAGACAAATTCTTGATCTACAAAAGCAACTTGCTGGTGCGTCTTCTGCAAGCGAAGAAGCAAATATGATCATGGCTGATACTTCAGCTGCTATGAGTGAAAGTACTATTGAAAGTAGTGCGGACTTAGCAAAAATCCAAACTGAGCGCGATCTAGCTGTTCAGCGTATAAAAGAACTTCGTACCCAAATGGCTTCTATGCAAGAAGATACCGCTAAAATTCAAAGTGAACGTGATCTTGGTGTTCAGCGCATAAAAGAACTTCGTACCCAAATGGCTTCTATGCAAGAAGACAGCGCTAAAATTCAAAGTGAACGTGATATTGCGGTTGAAAGAATTTCAGAATTAAGAGGCAACTTTGCAGCGGAACAAGTAGCTGCACAGGCTGAAAGTTCTCAAGAATTAGCTAGAGCACTCAAACTTGGTGATCGTGCTCGAGCACAGCGTACTGCAGCCCTTGAAAAACTTAAAGCGCTTCAAAACGCAGCACCTGCTGAAGAAGCTATGTCCGAAGAATCTGCATCTGAAGAAACGACTGTAACAGTTGAAGCTACTGCAGAAAACCTTGCAATTTATCGTAGTCTAGCTGCACGTCTAAGTGCTGGTGAAACGCTAAGTAGTGAAGAGCAAAGTCAATTTGAAAGCTTACAATCAAGTCAAAAACTGGCTGCGGAAGCTATTGGTGGCACTACATACACAGTTGTCGAAGGTGATAACTTATCTAGTATCGCACAAGAAGTCTATGGTGATGGATCTCGCTATATTGAGATTCTTGAAGCCAATGACTACCTTACAGGCAATCCTGATCTAATCTTCCCTGGTTTTGAATTAGTGATTCCTAGTAACTAAACTAGTTACTAAGTTAGTAACTAAGTTAGTAACTAATAACTTAGTACAATCAATGCATTTATTATGAGAGGGTTAACAAACCCTCTCTATTTTTTTGTACCATTTGGCATCTCCTATGTTAGACTTTCACAAAGTACATTCTTTAATAGCTCACGCTAAAAAGTCTTTATCAATGTCCTACAAAGCTAATCTAAAGTTGATATTCTTTGAATAACCTGTTTATACTACTGTTACAGCAAAGTTAGAGCGTTATGAGAAATGGCTAAAGTTAGTAGTTTTCAACTTTGACATTGTAACGATCTAAAAGAGTTGCTAACAAAAATAGGTAAAAGATGTGAACACTCTACATCAACTTTAGTTAAATAAACTTAAAGCATTGTTTAGCTAAGTCAGTCCTATAGATAGTGTATTAATATTTAAATTAGCAAAAATCTGATATCTATTTAGGAGGAATAAAGCTCAGAACTATAAATGAACCTAACTAATTTTACTCAAACCAAATTCTTGTTATTGCAAGAATCTTAGTTGAACGTAAGTAGAAAAATATTTTAATATGCAACATCTGATAGGTTCTTTAAATTATCTCAAAAATTGTCTAAGTGCTGTAGACTCTTTAAACTCCTACAACACGCTATTCTAGTCAATTTTTAAACGTTCGCAATCAATAGTTCTGGACTTACATGCTGAATAAAAAATAGTTGCTAAATCTTCCTAATAAGTCTATAGTATAGATTTCCAAATCAAGAAGTGTCGTTTCTAGTGTTCTAAGTAGGCTGATAAAATTTAGTTACACCAAGTCAGCTCAAACGAAACCTGTACAGGACGTCATATCTTTAGTATTTTGGATCTAAAAAATAGTTAAACTTATTTGTGACTTGTACTTAATACTCTGTAACATAAATAAGTTGATATTTTCCTAACAGCTTAATATTCAGAGTTTATAGAGCACAAAGTAAATAGGCGAATGTTAAGGAACTCATGTTACTTGGTACTTAATCGAAATAATTGGCACTATAAGCAACTAATACTGCTTGGCAAAAAAACGTTAGATGTAAACATAAAGTTTTGGGAGAAACTTAATTCAACAGATGGGGTGAAAGGATGAAAAACCAACTACGCTTAGGACTGTTTTGTACATTATTAGCAGTACTATATTTAAGCTTCGGCACAGCACAAGAATCATCAGATGACATATCATCAACCGACATAGAGGCTGTCCAAGCCCTAATTGAGCAAGCAATGATGACCGATAATCAATTGGTCAAATTACTTGGGGCACAAATAAAAGATGCCGCAGAAGCACAGCAAGAAATTGAAGGCCTACAACTTAGCCTAGATGAAAAAACGGCTGAGGTAACTGCCTTAGAAACTGAAACCAACACGCTAAAGTCACAATACGCTAACTTATCTGGTGAACTCGATAGTTCTAAACAAGAAATAAGTGGTTTACAAGAACAGATACTTGAAAGAGCAAATGAACTTCAAGTTGTTATCCAAGAAAGAGATATCATTCAATCTGCTTTTGCACGAGTTCAAGATGCATCTGATAAGTCAAAGGTAAAAATTGAGGAACTTGAAACGCTTTTAAGTACCAATACAACTACAATAGAAGCTTTAGAAACTAAAGTTAAGACGCTTGAAGCACAATATCAAGCTGCGCTGATTGGTGCTGAAACGATTAAAGAAGAGGCACTTAAACTGCCTGATGTACAAGATAAGCTTGCAACAGTTACAGCTGATTCAGCAAGGCTTAGCAGTCATATTGAACGTGTGACAAATTCTCGTGACCGCTTAAAAGCTGAACATGAGCGTACTTTGTTGCAGATTGATAGCTTTGAACAAAGTATGACTGATGCAATATTCAGAGCAAATGCTTTAGAAGCACAGCTTCGCAGCGCTGATACTTCTTCAAATAGTCAAGTACAAAGCTTGCGTCAGCAATATGCAGATGCACAAAGTCAAATATTCTCTCTCGAAGGTTCTTTAGAGGGAGCTCGAGCTGAGGTTGACCGTCTACAAACAACCTTAGATGAACTTGAATCTGGCGAACTAACAGCAAACCTCAGTGCTAAAGATGATGAAATCACCTCTTTAAAAGATCAAGTTGCGACCTTAAGAACAACCATCATCAATTTGCCAAACTCAGACAAGTTACTTAGCCTGCAACAAGAACGAGATGCACTTCAAAGCGAGTTAGATACACTTAAAGAACAGTTAGCTAGCCTCCAAGCAAATGATGTAAGTACGGCAAGCACTGCTGAAAGTCAAGAAGTCTCAACTACAACAGTTGAAGCTTCAGATACTGTTGATACCGCCGAGGCAGCACCAGCTACAGACCAAACCACAGATGTTGTCGCAACAACAGCACTTGCTGCTCCTTTGACAACCAACGCAGTTGACCAAGCTCCAGATACAGTTACGCCAAGCGCTGCAAGCGAATTACCGACTGATCTTGAACAAGCCAAAAACTACGCAAGCCTTAAACTAAATGAGTACTACTTATTTAGAGATAGAGTTACTGACCTTGGGGCAAATGTTACACTGCTCGAGCTCAACCAACGTGAAGAGGCATTGATTAATCTTAAAGAAGCACAATCAAACGTTGCTAATTTAATGGGTGCAGACATCTATGTTGTTGAACCAGGTGATACCTTAACAGCAATATCTTCAGATATTTATGGGTCTATCAATCGTTGGGAGGACATCCTAACCACCAATAATTTCCTCATTGACGATCCTGATGTTATTTTCCCAGGATTCGAATTGATTATTCCGCAATAAACTTTTGAACTAGCAAAAATTTAAGGATGCAACCGCTAAAGCAGTTGCATCCTTTTTTATTCTTATCTACTAAAAGCTATAGCTAGCTTTGGGTGCGTGCCATCCAAGGTTAGAAAGAGATACACAAATAAAAGTTCTTTCGCTTTTTGAAAAACTTCAAAGGTGCGTCCCTAATAGAAGTACCAATTAAATTATTCCATTAACTATGCGTTCGACCTTTAGCGGGACACACCCGCTAGCTTTTGTTACTCAGCATTTCACTTGCATCTTCCCATGCCTGCATTTTCTCAACCAAAGCAGTATCTAAATCACCATGTTTTTGTGCAACATCAGCTAGTTCTTGATGGCTCAGCAAGGCAGGATTTTGTAACTTCTCATTGACTTCTGTAAGCTTTTCTTCTAGTTCTGCAATTTCAGCTTCTAAGGATTCAATATCACGCTCGAGCTGCCATTTGGAAGGCGTCTTAACCTGTTCAACTTTCTCTTGCGACTCTAGAGCTTTTCGTTTTTTCTTATCCTTAGCATCGTTTCTCTGACTATCTTCAATTTGTTTACGTTTAAATTGGTAGTAATCCCAATCCCCCGGATAATCAATCCACTCACCATCACGCAAGTCCCAAATAAGATCAGTTGTTTCTGAAATAAAACGCCTATCGTGTGAAACAACTAGCAAGGTACCCTCGAAATAATCAAGTGCTTCTTCAAGTGCCTCAATCATTTCAACATCTAAGTGATTTGTAGGTTCATCCAAAACTAAAAAGTTATATTCACCCAGTGTAAGTTTAAGCAGTGCTAAACGAGCACGCTCACCACCTGAAAGATCTGCTATGCGCTTAAACTGTGCATCGTAAGGGAATAAAAAATTACCGAGCATATTGTGCGCTTCTTTATCGCCCACCATACGCATAAGCTCATCGACAAGCGTTAATTCAGGATCAACACCTTTGAGTTCTTGATCGTAATAACCTACACGCACACGTGACCCAAAGAGTAGCTCAGCCTTTGGATCATCACTGGCAACTTCACCCATGATGGTTTTTAGAAATGTTGATTTACCTGCACCATTCGAACCAACAATAGCGATGCGTTCACCACGACGAATGGTAAATTCTACATCTTCAAAAAGTTGTTTATCAAACTTCTTACTCAAGTTTCTAGCTTGCAAAACAATGTCGCCACTTTCAGCACACTCAAAACTAAACCGTGTCGTACGCTCTAGCATGTCAGCATCGCCAATCATCTCATCACCTAAACGTGCAAGCCGCTTTTCCATAGACTTAGCCCGACGGTGCAATTTAGCATTTTGCCTTGCCCATTTTTTCATTTGCAAAGCAGAGGCTTCTAACTTGTCATAAGATTTTTGCTGACTAATGCGTGTTGCTTCTTCTAAACGTAGTTGTTCGATGCGTGCTTCACGGTATTTAGTTGGATTACCATCAAAATTACGCAGTTTGGCCAATGAGATTTCAGCAGTTTGGCTACAGGCTTTATCTAAAAACAATCTATCGTGCGAAACCAGCAACACGCCGCCAGGATATCGCCCTAAATAGCCTTCTAGCCATTCACGCATTTCCATATCAAGATGGTTTGTAGGCTCATCTAATAGCAAAACATCTGGCTGAGCCATAAGTAACCGTGCTAAACCAAGCCGAGTCTTTTCACCACCTGATAGATGTTTAACAGCTTCATCTTCCCTACCTCTAAAACCCAAGGAATATAGCACACCATCTCGCCTTGAGCGACGTTCATAACCACCACGACGTTCAAAGATTTCATGGACCTTTTCCCACTCATCATAAATTTCAGGTTTGTCTAGACCAGATACCTCAAGCTTTTTGAGTTTTTGTTCAATAACTTCAATATCTGAAAAGGCTTGATCCGCAAGTTCGGTAATCGTTGTATGTTCTTCAAACTTTGGATCCTGCTCGAGCATGGCAATAGTTACGCCTTCACGCAAATAAACCTTGCCAGAATCAGGGGTTTCTTGCTTCATGAGTAAGCGCAACATGGTGGATTTGCCTGAACCATTTCGTCCAATAAGGGCAATACGCGAGCCACCATGAACCTCAAGATTTGCATCTTTAAGAACCGTTTGGTCACCATAAAATTTTTCTATTTGCTGCAGTGCTGCCAAAAGCATAGTGCTATGTTATCAACTTAATGAGATCTTTGGCGTGATAATTGTTTCTGACAGCTTTTATGGCCATAAAGCACCTGACATAGGGTTTAAGCAATCATTGTTATTTTGCCTATGAAGTTAGGGTAGTTTAACATGATAAGATAGCAGTATATGACGGTCATCAAAGAAATGCACGATAAAGAAATGCATGTAGCCCTTGCTGCCCGCAATCGCTACAATATGGCGACTAGCCTTTTTTCCTACACAGGTGACCTAATCGTTGCGGACTATCGCAAAGTTCAGGACTTGACTGAGCGAATGAATCGGGCAAAGCCTAAAACTGAGCACATTGCAAGTAGTGAATTATATGCTGCTGGCTTACTCCATGAAGTTCAACACGCACTCATTGATGCCTTTAATCAGCAACAACCTGAATTTGTGGCTGTGGCCCTAGCAACTCTCAAACAGAACTTAGGCAGTGATGCCTATACACATACACTAATAAACTTTCTTGACCACTTCCCTACCACAGCAATCTATAGCAATGAGCTAAACACTAAAGACTATCTAGAAACTATAGATGTTACCAATAGCACGACTGGCGAAGAAATGCTTATCCTAAAACTAAGCAACGATAACCCAGCTTTAGCAAAATTCAGTGAACTACTAGATGATTCCAGCTTAAAAGCAACTGCTTATGAAGTTATTGCTGAAGGTATAGAAAAATCTGTGAGTAAAAATACTACAGCTATTGAAGGTTTGGTAGGTCTCAGCCTATCTGAAGTTCTTCGGAACCCAATCAAAGCATCACCAGATTCTTTAGAAGGTCAGTTAAGATTTATAGAAAAGACTTATGCGCCACATCTCAGTCAACATTTTCAAAAGCTTTTCCAACAAGTCGTTTTAAGTTTAGACCTTTTTAAAGAAGAGTACAGTAATCATGTTGATACTCAATACAGTGGACCTCCTGCCCCTCCTCCTATGCCAGTCATGGATGAGGCTATGCTTTCTGGCAGAGCTGCTGGTATGGAAGAATATGAACACTTTAGTTCTGATAGTGTCTGGATGCCTAATCTTGTTCTACTGGCTAAAAGTACCTATGTATGGTTAGACCAACTCAGTAAACGCTATCAAAAAGATATCAGCAAACTTGATGATATTCCCGAAGAAGAACTTGCCACGTTTGCTTCGCAGGGCTTTTCAGGCTTGTGGCTGATAGGTTTATGGGAACGTAGCCATGCTTCAAAAGAAATCAAACACCGCATGGGCAATCCTGATGCTGTAGCGTCTGCTTACTCTCTATATGACTACGAGATAGCTGAAGATTTGGGTGGGCAAGCTGCCTACAACATCTTAAAAGAACGTGCCTGGCAGCACGGCATACGCCTAGCCAGTGACATGGTTCCAAACCACATGGGCATTGACAGTCGCTGGGTAATTGAACATCCAGAATGGTTTTTGAGTGTTGAGCATCCACCTTACCCTACCTACCGTTTTGAGAGTGAAGACTTGTCCACTGATAGTCGTGTGAGTATAAAAATAGAAGACCATTACTACTCAAAAAGTGACGCCTCTGTTGTCTTCGAAAGACGAGATAACCAGACTGGTGAAGTTCGCTATATTTACCACGGCAATGATGGCACGACCATGCCTTGGAATGATACAGCACAACTTAACTATCTTGACCCACAAGTACGTGAAGCGATCATTCAAACTATTTTGCATGTCGCAAGGCAGTTCCCGATCATCCGTTTTGATGCTGCTATGACTTTAGCAAAGCGCCATATACAAAGGCTCTGGTATCCGCAACCTGGTTCTGGTGGTGCCATTCCTTCCAGAGCGCAACATGGTGGCATGACAACAGATGCTTTTGAAGCAGCTATTCCAGAAGAGTTTTGGCGTGAGGTAGTTGACCGTGTGGCGCAAGAAGTTCCTGATACGCTTTTGCTAGCAGAAGCCTTCTGGATGATGGAAGGTTACTTTGTGCGGACACTAGGCATGCATAGAGTTTACAACAGCGCCTTTATGCACATGCTGGCGCAAGAGGACAATGCAAAATACCGTCAATCTATAAAAAATGTGCTTGAGTTTGAACCTGAAATCCTTAAACGCTATGTCAACTTCATGAACAACCCAGACGAAGAAAGTGCTGCTACTCAATTTGGTAAAAGTGATAAATATTTTGGCGTTGCGATGCTCATGTCTACCCTACCTGGTTTACCAATGTTTGGTCATGGTCAGTTTGAAGGTTTAGAAGAGAAATATGGCATGGAGTTCAGACGTGCAAGAAAAAACGAATCTGTAGATACAGCCTTATTTGAACACCACTATAGTGTTATCGTTCCACTATTAAAGCACCGCAAGTTATTTGCAGAAGTAGAGAATTTCCTACTCTATGATTTCTATACTGAATCTGGACAGGTTGAAGAAAATGTCTTTGCCTATTCAAACAAGTTAGATACTAGTGCTGCGCTGATTCTTTTCAATAATCAATATGCAGATGTAAAAGGCTGGCTTAAAGATTCTTGTAGTTATAGTGAACAAGAACCTACAGGACTGAGTTATGCAATTGGGCTTGATGCACCTAAAGGTGGTTTTTTACTTTCAAAAGAAGTTGTCAGTGGCAAAGAATACCTACAACCTGTTGCTGAGCTTGCTGAAAAAGGTTGGTACTTTGAACTTGGTCCCTATGGTCATCGCTGCTACTGGCAATTTGAACAAGTTTATGATTCTGAAACCAAAAACTATACAAAGCTTTATGAGCAAATTGGAACGAGTGGCGTAGATAGTATAGCGATAGCTTTACAAAACCAGTATTTTGAACCAATCCAGCTTGCATTTAGTGAATTATTGAAAGTTGCTAGTGAAGACAACCTATCTGTTGAAAAGGCTTACGAAGGCTTTATAGCTAGCATCGAGACTTCTAAACTTTCGAAAGCTAAAGACTTAAACGCTGTTACTCTTGAAAGTTTTGAACAAGCAAAAAGTCCTACACCCTTTAAAGCTTTAGTAGAAGCTTTAAATCTCTCAAATACTGAACTTTCTCCCGAATTTCAATTGGCTTACTTAGCACTACATGAGCAAGCTCCTAAAGATGTAAAAGCATGGCGTTGTTTAGAAGCAAGTAAAGGTCAGCTTTCTACTGATGATATTGCACTGTTAGCTATACTATTAAGTGGTGACTTAGAAAGAACGATTGACAAAGAAAAGGAAAGTGAACACTCAGGTCGAGTGCTTAGACGTTGGCTCGAGCCCACCCTATCGTCCCCACCCATCGCACACTTCCTACGCATCAATCAACACGAAGGCATCAGTTACTTCCATAAAGAATCTTTAGAATCATTTTGTGCTGCCCTTAGTTGGCTCAACAGCTTTAATGATGCAAATGAATTAACACTTAAACTACCGAACAAACTGCTAGATGCTTCACAAACATCTGACTATCAAGTTAATAAACTCTTAGATGCACTATATCCAGAAGAACTCTACAGAAAGAAAACCGTAAAACATGATAAACTCACAAGAAACCTTTCGGGAAACCTTAAAAAATAAAGGCGCGCACTTCACAGACAAGGGTCGCATATCTCATTTTCAAGACATAGAAGATAGCTATCAGACCTTTCAAAATAGTGCTGTCCTAGTACCAATGCTAGGTACATCCATCTATAAACTTACTGGTGCAGATAGACTTGAGTTTTTACATGGTCAAGTAAGCAATACAGTTAAGGGTTTAAAGGTTGGTCAGCACAACACGTCCCTAATGCTCAACATAAAAGGTCATGCGCTCGCACAATTACAGATTTACATACATGAGGATTTCCTAATTATTGCAGTTGAAGGTGGCATGGGACCATTTGTTAAAGCGCATTTAGAAAGACACATCATTTTCGATCAAGTTGAAATTGAAGACTTAAGCAATGAATGGGTTGCAGTAACGCTTATTGGTAAAGAAGCAAGTCAAGAAATTGGTAAATTGTTTATGGACCTTGCAAATGTAATTGATAATGATAGCTTTCAACCTTCGCATGAAGCAATGTTTGCAAAAACAAAACGCACAAGCTACATTGGTTTTGATCTCGTAACACCAATCGACAAAATGCCCGAAGTTCTGAAGGCTTTTGAACTGGCTGGAGAAGATTTACTCACACTTGCTAGAATCGAAGCAGGGATTGCCCATGCAGAGTTTGAAGGTGGTGAAGGCAGTCTGCCACAAGAAGTTGGGCTCGAGCCTCATATCCATTACAAAAAAGGCTGTTATCTGGGGCAAGAGATTATGGCTCGGATTGAAGCAAGAGGTAACTTACGTAAAGATATCTTTACTTTACAACTGTCTGCCATGCCCAGCGATTTCACTTTGACATCTCAAGGTAAAAAAGTGGGTAAGATAACCTCTATTGCAAAACATCCTGAGATAGGAATCATTGCTTTGGGTAGTTTGCGTAAAGATTATGTTGCTCCATTACAGGTGGCTGATGAGGGAATTAAGGTTGAGGCTCGAGCCCGTCATAGTCTGAATCTTAGAATAAACTAATACATCACATAGGGTTCATTCAAAGCAACGCCTCTTACTTCTAAAAATTTCTCAAAAAAACTATTGATTTAGTATTACTTGATTTCCATCCAAGCCCCATGTCTCAAAATAATAGTGTGCTGTCATAAATGCATCTAAGGTATTGTAAGTAATAACTGAACAGCCTTTAGCAGTATCATTTACAAATTGTATATCACTCCTGAAGCTAAAATCATTAACAAAAGCTTCTAAGGAAGCAAAGGCATCTCGTCTACGAAAACAATGTTCTACTTGCAAGGTTGCAGTTTCGCTTAAAATTTCAATGGCATTTTGAAGCACCGTTTTTGATTCGGAACCCCACGGAAATTGTGTGCCTTGTGTATCCAAAACAAACAGTTCAAAGTTCAATTTAGTTATTTCAGCTTGCTTTCCTTGTTCATCTTCGACGATTAAGACATGAACGGTTTCGTCTAAGCCTCGTTGTTTTCTATTTATCTGTAAAAACTCTTCAGCAACTTTAAGTGGCGTGCCTACAGGGATAAACTCAACTCGAATATCTGTTACTAATCTTTGAGCATCTAAACAATTCGTACAAATATTTCGTAGCTCGCTTAATTTATATGAGGTCTTACGTGTTAGTACAGTTGGGGTATCAAAAACGATAGTTGAATCAATATCTTCGAAGTAAGGTAGATTTTTAAGGTAAACCAAAGGAACATCTGAAACAAACTGTTTACCTACTAAGCCACTTTCACGTTTAATCTCACCTACTTCTATGGTTCCACGTTCAAAAAACGCTGACAACACATATGCATAAACTGTAAAGTAAGCACCTATTACTAGAGCTACTATCCCTAGAATTATGCCTATAGTTTTTAACATTGAAACCTCAGAAGCGTTCCCATTTTCCCTATTTAATACTGAGTTCTAAAATATAGTAAATAAATCAGTTAGCTTAAGTCTTAAAAGTGAAAGCGAGTTTCTGTTCATTTGGAATGCTGTCTGACAAAGAAACAACAGCGACTTCATATATGCTCACTTTTAAGGTAGTTTTTTGTAGGGTGCGTTCTACGCACCGCCCTTTGCACATCGAAATTATACTTATCTCTATAAGTACTCCAAAAGAATGGTGGGCATAGCCCACCCTACGGGAATTCGCTTAAAGTGGGATGTTGCCGTGCTTTTTATATGGTCTAGTCTCTGTTTTTTCCTCTAACATCCGCAAATGCTGAATCAAATGTTTACGACTCTGTTTCGGGTCAATAACATCATCAATGTAACCACGACCTGCTGCCCAATATGGATTATCATACTTCTCTTTATAGTCTGCAATCATTGCAGCACGCGTTGCATCAGG
>CALHRJ010000125.1 GCA_938038395.1 uncultured Deinococcales bacterium
ATGAATAATATGTCTAGTCTTGCCATGAGTTACAATAATTTAGGCTTTGCGACAGGACGCCTTGGACAATTTGAAGAGGCTATTGATTTTCTTTTAAAAGGCTTGAAAATTTGTGAAGAACAATATTTTAATGCTTTGAAAATAGCAACCCACAACTCAATAGGTATGGTTGCTGCGCTTAAAGAAGATATAGCTTTGGCGAACTTTCATTATAGTACAGCACTTGCTTTGAGCAATGCAGCAGATAACTTTCATAATCAAGTAGAGGCTTTAGAAGGTCTAGCAACATTACTAACAAAGACGCAGCAGTTTGAAGGCGCAGCACAATTGTTTACTTTAGCTGAGAGCATTCGTAGTGAGAAATCGTTGATGTTGCCTCAAAGCGAAAAAGAGTTGATTGAGGGTAGTTTGCAAGAAGTTAAAGGTGAACTAGGAGAAGAAACATTTAATGATGTAGCTACTGTCGAGAAGGCTCGAGCCTACATGCAGAACTTACTTGATACCACAACACAAAAGACCTTCAGTAACTAAACTTTTTTAGTAGGTCTAGAAATAAGATAAGTACATAGGGTTAAGCCTATCATTAGGAGTAAAATTTTAACCCAAAGCACAGGCACAACCGTAATGCTATAACCAATGGTCAAAACAATCATACTGACCGCAAGGATTTTCGCCCGCAGAGGAATACCCAAACCAGCTCGCCAATCACGTATGAATGGACCAAAAACTTTATGGTTCATAATCCAGTTATAGAACTTTGGACTACTACGTGCAAAAAAGTAAGCAGCAAGAAGCACAAAGACAGTAGTAGGCATCACAGGTAGAAATGCACCGATGAAACCTAAGCCTGTACATAACAAACCCAAACCTAGCCACAAATAACGTCTTGGAATATTTTTATCAACCTTGACTTCGTGACTATAGTCTATTTGGCTTTGCTTAGTCTGCTTCTTTTTGTCTGCCATTGCAATCCTTTTAGAATAATCTTTTACTTAATGACTTCGCTTTGTAGTTTACCTTTTTTTACTGCGATGCGTACTTCTGCATCAGTAACTTGCATAAAACTTTCAAATGCAGCAGATTCAATAGCAGTTACAAGTTCTGTATGTAAACCTCTAGCACCAGTACCGCGTTTATGTGCTTGTTTGATGATGTGCGACATGGCATCTTTTGAGATGGTTAATTTGAGACCCTCAGCCTTAAACTCGTTTTTAAATTGTGGCAAAATATTCTTTTCAAGAATAAGTTTCATGGTTTCCTCTGGTAAAGGTGGAAATACTACGATACGAGAAAAACGACCAATGAGTTCAGGGAGGAATCCATATTTTTGAAATGATTCAGCTTCTTCGAGGTTTGGGGTATCTGCCTCACTACTTTCTTGAAAGCCTAAACTGCCACCCTCACTTTCTAACATATCCTGATAGCCAGCAAATGCACCACAGGCTATAAAGGGGATATCTTTTGTAGACATGCGAATGCGCTGACCATATTCCGAAACACCATAGTCCATAGGTACTACAACCTCAGCGCCTTGCAGCATAGCAAGCAGTTCGCGCTGCACACCGTAGCCAGAGACATCTTTGGTTGTGCCTTGACCTGCAAAGCGAGCGTTACTACTCGAAGAGGCTAATTTGTCAAATTCATCCAAACAGACAATGCCACAAGATGCAATCATGGGATTACCTTCAGAGGCCAGAATTAGTCTGGTTAAAATAGTTTTAACGTCATCACCGATGTAACCACTTTCGGTAAAGCTAGTCACATCTACGATTACAGTTGGTAATTTTAGAATTTCTTGAAACAGTAGTTCGACCAGATAGGTTTTACCACTACCTGTTGGACCAAGCATCAATACGTTTTGTTTAGGAGGTAGTGTATCCCTATTTTCGCCATCAATAACAATTCTTTGTAATCTGCGGATGTGGCGGTAGGCCATTAGACCTAGGGCTTGACGCTGTTTTTCTTGCCCACGGTAGCCGTAGTTTTCTAGTTCATTTGCAATGTCTTGCGGTGAGGACTTAGGCAGACCATTGAGCATGTCTTTGAGTCCTTCGAGCATTTGACGGTGGAGGTCTTCTGGGTTTGGTGTGTTTCCTTGCATTAACATAGTTTTAGTATACCTTAAGCACTTCAACCACTCGTGCAGTGACCTGTTTATGCAGTAATGGCAAAAGAAGCAAAATAGAGCAATAGCTACAAATGGTCTAAAGAACGGCTAAGTTGTGCAGATGGTATCTTTATTCCAATTGCTGTAAACTTATGACAGATGGCACGTCGTTCAACTTTGACATTTGATAGAGGCACATTGATTTTGCATCCACCACCACGTGGGCAACAGTGGATTCAATTTGTGACTTGGGACGACCGTATCGAAAAGTTCCGCTTACCCGCTATTGATTATCGTCGCTTCCTTGAGACTATGCGAGATGAAGGTGTAGATATAGAGGATAAGGCTAAGAATTTCGGGTCTTTGACACTAGAAGCTGCCACCACAAAAAAGCCCTATAGCCACCAAACCGAAGCCTTAGATGCTTGGGAGAGCAAAGGAAGACGTGGTGTGGTTGTTCTGCCAACAGGTGCAGGTAAGACATTCGTTGCACAACTTGCGATGCAATCGACACCAAGGCACACGCTGATATGTGTGCCAACGCTAGACCTTATGCACCAATGGTACGCAGAACTAGAAGCAACTTTTCCAAAAGTAGAAGTGGGTTTGCTAGGGGGTGGTTCGAAAGATGAATCGCCAATTCTAATAGCAACATACGATAGTGCTGCTATATTCGCTGAAAAACTTGGCAATCGTTATGGCCTATTGATATTTGACGAATGCCACCACTTACCCTCTGACTTCAAAAGAAGTATTGCTGACTATTCTTTAGCACCTTACCGTTTAGGATTAAGCGCAACACCAGAAAGGGGAGATGGCAAAGAAGAAGATTTGTATACATTAATTGGTCCTATTGCTTATGCTAAAACTCCTGAAGAACTTTCTGGTACGACTTTAGCAAAGCATAAGAAAGTTAAAATATTTGTAGAGCTAACCGAGGAAGAACGCAAGAATTATGATGGATTTATCGCTCAGCGTAATGACTTTTTGAAGGCGAAAAACATTCGATTAGGAACATTAAAAGGCTGGCAATATTTTGTAAGCATGAGTGCTCAATCAAGTGATGGACGTAGAGCCATGATTGCCCATCGTGAAGCTCGGAAGATAGCCTTTGGTACAGCAGCTAAATTGCGAGTATTAGCAGAGTTGCTTAGCAAGCATGTTAATGATAGGGTTCTTATTTTTACGGACAACAATGCAACAGTTTATGATATATCGCAAGCATTTTTAGTTCCAGCGATTACGCACCAAACAAAAGTGAAAGAACGTCATACGATACTGGACCAATTTAAAACTGGACTGTACCCAAGAGTTGTTACTAGTAGAGTGTTGAATGAAGGTGTTGATGTGCCTGATGCAAATGTAGCGATAGTACTGTCTGGAACCTCAACTACTAGAGAGTATGTACAACGTCTTGGGCGAATCTTGCGGAA
Source organism: uncultured Deinococcales bacterium (assembly GCA_938038395.1). GTDB lineage: Bacteria > Deinococcota > Deinococci > Deinococcales > Trueperaceae > CALGZD01. Next base: position 3,541 of record CALHRJ010000125.1, read on the forward strand.
AAAAGAAGGCAAGTTAGCGATGCTCTATGAAGTGATTGCTAAAGACACCAGTGAGGAAAATGTTTCAGCTCGTCGAGGTAAAAAAGTAGAGCGAGTTGAGGTCGATGCTAGTGGACAAATTTCTGAAGGTAGTCGTTCTTTGAGTGGAAATAAAGAGAAGAAAGCTAGACCTTCGGATAAACTTGATGAAAATGGTTTAGAGAAAATTAACACACAAGACACACTTAATTTTGATGATTTGTAGGGTTAAGCCATCACAAGAACCAGTCGATGTTTTAACTCTACTACTTGCATACTGATTAAATAAGGTATATAATCGTGACCTAAACTACTTTTGGGTCTTTAACCAAAAAGCTAGTTGTTTAAATCAATTACTCTGATTTTCCTCTACTAAACAATGTCTGTTTTAGGTTTTGACCAAATCTATAGAAGGAGACAATGATGGCAATATTTCACGATGACGCACGTCCTACAGGTCACCCAACTTGGTTTGACCACATGTCACCAGATGTAAAAACATCTGCCACTTTTTACGAGAAGATTTTTGGTTGGACTTATGAAGTTCAGGGGCCAGAATTTGGCCATTATCATATGGCACATGTCGAGGGTCGTGCTGCTGCTGGCTTAGGTCAGCCAGGTGAACAAGGTGGAGGAGGTCCACCAGCGTGGATGGTTTACTATTCTGCTGAAGATGTAGCAGCAATGACAGCCAAAGCAAAAGAACTTGGTGCTACGATTATGATGGATTGTATGGAAGTTCCAGAGACAGGTAAGATGTCAATCGTTCAAGACCCAACAGGTGCAGTTTTTGGTTTGTGGGAGCCTATCAACCATAAAGGTGCAGGCATCAGTGCAGCACATGGTGCAATGACTTGGTGCGAAGTGAATACAGGAGACGCTGAAGCTGCGAAAGCGTTTTATACAGGTCTTTTTGACGCAACTGCTGAGCCTATGCCTGGTGATGATATGACCTACTACATGATTAAAGTTGGTGAGACAACGGTAGGTGGTATTCTACAAATGGATGAAAAGTGGGAAGGCATTCCGCCGCATTGGTCAGCTTATTTTCAAGTTGATAATACTGAGGAAGCTGCAAAGGCTGCTGAAGCTGCAGGTGGTAAAATAAATGTTCCTGCATTTGATACACCTTTTGGAAAAATTGCGGTGCTTAGTGATCCTGCTGGGGCTGTGTTTTCTGTGGTTCAGCCACCTTCTGCTTAAGTAGAACTATCTGAAGGTTAAAAAGGAATCATCAATTCGATGATTCCTTTTTCTCTTTGGGATAAATAATTGGATAAAGCCCTTTTTAAGGGCAAAGTCTTCTTTCAATCTCATCATCGTTTATTCGAAACATCAAAAAGATTTCATCTTCAGCTGCCCATTCACAGTATTGTTGACGAATTTCTGTAGGTGTTTGATTTACTTCTTCAGATAAAGGATCTATAACTGAAGCATATTCATTTAAATAAGCTGACTTACCTACATTGGTAAAGTATTCAAAGTATGGATTACAGTTTGGTGTAAAGCCTCGTAAACGCTCACTGTAACAGCTTTCTAAAAATGCCCAAGATGCATTTTCATGAACACTCTCAGTCATTTCAGAGGTATTTTTGAGGCCATAAAGTAAACCTCTATCGAGTGCTTCTTGACCTAACCAATTTATGAACTCTACTTGAGTTTCTCGGCTGATATCAAAACCAGTTTTATTTTCTTCAGGTGCATATTTATCCCACAGAAAACCATCCATGTTGTCAATGTCTACACCATCAAAACCCTTAGCCTGACAAGTATCGAGTAAGTTGGTTAGGTAAGTGCGAACAATTGGACTATTCGGATTCATCCAGAATTCGTTTTCAAATTGATTGTAGCCGTAAGTATTCCCAATAACACCTTCACTACGCCATTTTTCTAGTAGGGCTGGGTCATTGTACAGATTGCCACCGAAAGTACGTTGTACAGCAGGTCTAAATGCTTCGGCCGTACCACCACTGATATAACAAATTACCTTCTTACCAGACTTATGTAGATCATTGATAACGCTTTGACGTGAGTCAATATCTATGTCGTAAACTTCTGCGTCTATCGTTGTATCAACTGGGTTTTGAAGACCGCGAGCGAGCTGAACTTGCCATGTAGTATTTGGGTTTGGTGGCCAGAAATCAACATTGCTAGGGGAGGGTGCTACAGGTGGTGTTGGGATGTATTTAAAATCGTTATTGATGACATTGGCACGTTCTACAAGTTGAAGGCTAAAGAGGGGGATTTCTTCAAGTTCGTATTTATCTAAGGTTGGATTTGTTGCAGCCAAGTTGATAACGTAGAGTGCTGGATCTAAATCCTCAAAGCTATAATTTCCTTCTGCATCTGTTTGTAATGTCGTTTCTAGTGTATCGCCTCGGTCTAGTACACCATTTGTGTTGGTGTCGTTGTAGAGCTCGAGCCCCACCCCTGCCAAAACTGATTCATCTGTTTCGAAGCTACCATCACGATTAATATCTACATACAACTTCCCAGAGATGCTTGGACCTGTGTAAGTGATATAACCAAAATCATTATATTCAATAACAGTACGTTCTTTAATCTGGATGCTTTGTGCGCCAAGTTCTTTTTCTATAAAAGCTCCAAGTGCAGGATTAAAGCCTGTAGGCAAAATAGGTGCAGAAACTTCTTCTTGTGCATATTGCGGTGGTATATGCAGTGCATAAATACCTTCCGCTAAAGACTCAAAACTATAGGCACCAGAACTTGCTGTGGTGTGACTTGCGACTAAAGGCTCACCAGCATCTTTTAGACCATTACGGTTTGTATCGTCATAAAGCTCAACTTTGACATTACTAATGCCTGTATCACCTTCGTCAAAATAGCTATTTTTATTGACGTCATGATAGATATGACCAAATATAGATTGACCATTGTATTCTACAAAACCAAAATGATTGTTGATCTGATTTTGCTCTTCTGAAAGTATGATACTCACTAGTGATGGCGCAACTAAACGGTAACTATCCATCGGTGCAATGTTAGGAATATCTAAAAGATATACATCTTCTGCTAGCTCATTAAAAGCGTAGTAACCATCTGCTTCGCTTATAGCTCTGGCTCGTAAAATATCTTCTTCATCTTTAAGACCATTGCTATTGACGTCGCTGTATAGGTTGATTTGACCATTCATTATGGGTGTTTCGTTTGTGTCAAAAGTGCCGTTGCGATTGCTATCAAGATATAAGTTGCCTGAAATTTCTAGAGTACCCGTGGTGCTTGGTGTTGGATTAACAGGATCGATAGGGTCAACTGAATCTGTGGCAACTTTTAAGGAGCAGAATTGGTAAATGCTTGGGTTTGTTCCTTCAGAGTAGAGTGTAACGGCAACGAACTTTGTGTTTGGGTTGGAGAGGAGCTCGAGCTCCCAAACTTGAAAGTCTCGACTACTGATAGATAATATCTTTTTCTGAAGTGTGTTTAAATCCTGATCTAAGGTACTTAGTGCAATGCTTGAATAGACTGTAGAAGACTTCAAAGAACAACTGAGTCTATAGTTTGTATTTCCCATGGCAGGAACAGTTTGATAGACACATGCAGTATCAGAAACCACAAGACTACCGTTGTTACTAGCATTGATAATATAGTTTTGTGATTCACCACAGTTAGTCCATGCAATGGGAGAGTCTTCTGGTGAATTAAAATCTGAGTTTACAAGTAACTCCACTGGTTTAGTTACAGGTGTTGTATCCGTATCAATAGGTGGTGTTGGTGTAACAGGTGAAGTAACTGGAACTGGTTGAGGAGATGGTTGATTTGGCTGAATCAATGGCTCTTGGCAAGCCACTAACAATACTAAAATAAGCAAGATTGCTAGTACTATTACTTCGGTCAGACGATAGGTCTTTGCTTGTTCGCTTTTTATTTTATTTCGAAATTTCATGACTCCCCCCTTAGAGAATGATTTGAATGGTATTCGATGTTTTATAGATTAGGTTTAAGCCTGTAAAAATCTTCAAGACAGGCGTTGTTGTGTTGAAACTTTAGCAATAGAACGTTAGACATTAACTATGGATTTAGTTATTCCTGTAAAAAAATCTTCTAATATTGCTTCATTGTTTGTAAAGCTATTTTTAACTTTTGTGTTTGGAAATGAGCTTGGCAAACCGTTTTCTAGAATTAGATGCTAGCGTGAATGCTTGATTTGCTAAGGTACCCTGCTTGTTTATTCAAATACCCATTTGCGAGCAAAATGATGTAAACTAAGAACATAACGTTACATATAACTAAGTAATACTGGTTCTAAGATTAATTGCGTGGTACCTCCGTAAGAAATGCGCTGAAAAGCTCGATAAAAACAAACATTTCAGTAGTTCTGCCAGAAGATACCTCTCAAAAGCTTAAAGAGCCATAATTCTTTGAGGAGCAACTATGATTTTTAAAAGCCCTTTTCCTGATGTTGAAATTCCAGAAGTATCTTTACCCCAATTTATTCTTGACCGTTGTGCAGGTCTAGGCGATAAAGCTGCTTTAATTGACGGACCTACAGGACGCACCATAACTTATGAAGGACTTGCTCAATCTATCAAATTAGTGGCTGCAAGTCTGCATCAACGTGGTTTCAAAAAAGGTGATGTCTTAGCAATTTGTAGCCCAAATGTACCTGAATATGCCGTTGCATTTCACGCTGTGGCTATGCTCGGTGGCATTGTAACAACTGCAAATCCACTCTATACCGCAGACGAACTAGCCCATCAATTTAATGATGCAAATGCTATCTACCTTGTTACAATTCCAATGTTTATGGAAAAGTCGCAAGAGGCTGCAAAGAATTCAAACATCAAAGAGATATTTGTTTTTGGCGAAGCAGAAGGTGCAACGCCGTTTGCAGCACTATTGCAAAGTGATGGTGTAGTGCCAGAGGTTGATATTAACCCTAAAGAGGATTTGGTCGTTCTACCTTACTCAAGTGGTACCACAGGTTTGCCGAAAGGCGTTATGCTCACACACTACAACTTGGTTGCTAATATTTGTCAGTGCATAGGCGTTCCATCAGCAGGGGCTATTAGCGAAGATGATGTGTTGTTAGGTGTTTTACCTTTTTATCATATCTACGGCATGGTTGTTATCATGAACTATGCCTTGGCTGAAAAATCAACGATTGTAACAATGCCACGTTTTGACTTAGAAGAGTTCTTGCAACTTATCGAGAAACACAAGATTAGTTATGCTCACCTAGTACCACCCATCATTTTAGCCTTAGCTAAGCACCCAATGATTGATAAATACCCACCTAAAAGCTTGCGCTATGTTTTCTCTGGAGCTGCGCCATTAGGTGGCGAAGTTGCCCAAGAATGTCGTGACCGCTTGGCAGCTTTTGGTGCTGATTTAACCGTTACTCAAGGTTATGGTATGACTGAACTTAGCCCAGTAAGTCACATGAATCCTGATACACCAGATGTTATTGATGCTGCATCGATTGGCCCAGCAATACCAAATGTAGAATGTAAATTTGTAGATATAGAGACTGGCGCAGAACTTGGTAAAAATGAAACTGGCGAATTGTGGGTGCGTGGTCCTAACCGTATGATTGGTTATTTGAACAATGCTGAAGCAACCGCACATACGATTGATGATGATGGTTGGTTGCATACTGGTGATGTTGGATATGTGGATGATAAAGGTTATTTCTATATTGTCGATAGGGTAAAAGAACTTATCAAATACAAAGGTTTCCAAGTTGCCCCTGCGGAGCTTGAAGCACTGCTTTTAACGCATCCTGCAATTGCAGATGCAGCAGTAATTCCAAGTCAAGATGATGAAGCTGGCGAAGTGCCAAAAGGTTTTGTCGTACTCAAGTCTGGGCAAGAGATTAGTCAAGACGAAGTTTATGACTTTGTGGCTTCAAAGGTGGCACCACATAAGAAATTACGTAAGCTGGAGTTTGTCGAAAGTATTCCAAAGTCTGCATCAGGAAAAATCCTGAGACGTATGTTAGTCGCTCAAGAACGGGGAAATTCCTAATAGATTATAGATAAGCGATTTCGTAGGGTGGGCTATGCCCACCAAAGATAATAGGAACAATTCAATACTATCGAACATACTAATCAGAGGTCTTTAAAAGCCTCTGGTTTTTCTTGTGCAGGTATTTTTTCAAATGAACTTTTTTGGTGATTGCTTTTTCTAAAATCGCACCGTGCGTTCTACGCACTTAGTGACTAGTGAGGTGGAGCTATAGAAAATTGGTGGAACAATCAAAACAAACCTTGATAAAACACCCTTCTAAAATCTATTTGAAATTGTGGGATGTAAAGGGCGGTGCGTGGAACGCACCCTACGAAAAACAAAGATAATATAGATTAACCTATTTTTAAGGTGGCATAGCTCACTAAATGCAACAAAGACAATTTAATTATATCGAATATATAAATCAGAGGTCTTTAGAACCCTCTGTTTTTTCTTGTGCTGGAACTTCTCGAATAACTTCTTTAATGATTACTTTTCTACGGCGACCAAATAGTAGACGAGATAATAATCCTAAAACTAAAAAGAGAATAGCAATAGTTATGAGCGCGTAAATCAATAAGTTCTGCATTTGGTATTTTGCTAGAAAAAGGTTAAAGGGTATATCACCTGAAATCAATGCGGGTATATCTCGGTACAAACTAAGTAAAGAAGTATCTGAAGCTATAAAATTAATGGCAGTAGCTTGGTTATTTGCACCAATGATGCCATTCATAGATTGAGAAGCTAAGTACTTTTTGGCAAGGTCAGGTCGTTGTGTCCATACATTAACCAGAGCATTTCGCCCATCTAAATCTAAATTTGGATAGTAGTCTGCTAGTGCCTTGAGTGTAGAAACATCGTGTTGTTCTGCTAAGGTATTTAAATTTGCCACCGATATTTGAGTAACGATGGTATCCATTGCAGGTTTGTCTAACATACTTAGTTTTGCAATGCTTTGGGTATTGGTTAAAAGTAAGCGGTCTAATCCTTCAGCAGAAAAGTCTGTTGCTTGTTTGTGTTTGTAGAGTTCTGAGGCAACTACTTTGTCAAAGTTTGTTCCAGCTATGGTTGACCAATCAAGTACGGTTGCTGTTGAGCCAGTATCATTTAGCATTTGTAAGCTACTGTTAGGTAATTGTACAAGCTCAATTAAACTATTGTCTGCTAAACTTACTAAGGTACCTTGGTCACCTAAACTACTGTGCAAGCCAGCTAGTTGTTGAAACTTCTCAGGGCTGAGTCGTCCTAAAAAGCTATTGAATTCTGGTGATGTTTCAGAAAGTGTAAGCACATTTTGAAACTTAAATTCAAAGTCACGCCATTGTCCATGAACGCTATCAGCTACTTCTCGAGCTGCCTCTGCACTTATACTGAGCATCTCTTCTTGAATTGATAAAACGATTTCGTTCTTAATTTCTTCGCTAACTTCTACACTCGTTAGTGCTGTTTGAATGACTGGGAAGGCACCATTATTGCCATCTACTAAGTCATAGGCAATTAGACCCAAACCTAAGACCCAACCCACAACAGGCACGACAGTACTCGCTGCCCGACCTGCTACACGAGAAGCAATCCGTCCAGCAATTCGCTGGCTTAGTTTTTGGGCTAAGCGTGTAATTAAGCGCCTAGCTATGATGGTTGCCAGAATGGTTGTAACGCCTAAGATTGTTCCAAGAGGTAAACTTTGAGCATTGACATCGTCGGTAACAGCATTGAGCTCGAGCTCCGCTGTTTGCGAAATAATCTCACCTTCAAAGGCGCTTAGCACAGCACTGCCGTAGCTATCGCCAATAAAATCTTGAACACATAAAATTGTAGATGTAGCTGCACGTTGACTTACTGTCTCAAAGTCTTGGCTTATGCTGCCTGCCACGCCCACTGAAAGTGTTTCTATGGCAGTTAAAAAGCCTTCTGAACCAAAAGCATAGTTCGATACTGTAGTGGCAAGTTCTTGAGCTTTGTCAGGTGACCAAGCTGACCAGAGTCGGTCCATGTAGTTGGTATCTTGCCTTGCAGTTTCGATGCCTTGAGCGACTTCTTGAGCAACGATTGCGTCTATGTTTTGGAGAGTCCATTGTTCGTTGACTGTTTTGTATAGGTCTATGTTGCCTAGCTCGAGCGCAAATAAATCCTGACTCAAGATATTTAGGTCACTGCGTAAATTTGTTTCAGATAAACCTGCACATTCTTCAAAACGACTTTGTGCACTAGCAATTTGAAACATTGAGAGCAATAGGACTAAACTTAGTAACAGCCGTTGCCAAGTTTGAATCAGTTTAGAATTTTTAGAATTTCTTGTGTTTATAAAATCTAGTTTCTCAAAGTATGCAGGCTGTTTCATAGTTGCAAGTTTAACATCTGATTTATTTCCAAATGCCTAGTGAAGTTATGCCTACAACTGTGTATATTACTAAGTCTATAACCATGTAGTCTATAACCACGTAGTCTATAACTGCGTATGAAATTATTTTAATACTGAACTTGCAGAATGACGAATTCCTCGATGCTTGCATCGACTTAGGTTTTTAGAATCAATGTAAAATATGACTCTAAGTCAAAAGATTTTATATCGAAACATCGTCAGCTTGCTGCGATGCTATTCATGACTTACTTTATCGCGTTGCTAAACGTTCACCACTAAAAATTAAGTGTTTAGAAGGATCTACAACCTTACCGCCTAAATGAAGCTCAAAGTGTAGGTGTGGTCCTGTAGACAAACCTGTACTACCTACTAAGCCTAACCACTGACCTTGGTTAACCCACTCGCCTTTTTCAACAATTATACGACTCATATGAGCGTAGCGAGATTCGGTACCGTCATTGTGTCGTACATAAACTGCGTAACCGTAACTACCTTCCCAGCCAGCTTTTTCAATTACACCATCTTTAACTGCTAAAATGGGTGTACCAGTTTTTACAGCAATATCAATACCTTGATGGAAGTCATTATTGGTAATTGCTAAGACACGATTACCATATCCAGAAGTTAAGCGACCTCTCGTTGGCAGAGGCCAAAGGAAAGCTTGTTGTTCAGCGGGTGTTTCTCTTCTTACCGCTGCATTTGGGTTTAGCGTAATTTCTAAACCACTTACAACGGTCGTACTTGTTTCAGTTAGTGTTGTTGCGATTTTTTGTTTGCTGCTAGCTGTGCGTTGAACTGCGTTAACAGGGGTTGCTGTAGCTGTTGGGTAAGCTGCAAGTGCAACCTCAAAATCAGGTTGTTTAGAAGTAACATCGTTATTCGTACTCGGTAAATTGTTTTGTGAATTAGAATCTGCTTGAGCAAGGCCACCTGTTCCAATTTTGTTAAGTTGTGCTTCAAAGACGAGTGATTGCTTTTGTTCAATTCCAAACTTAGATTCTGGTTTTACGTTGGCAAGTTCTAGGGGCGCAAAAGGTATACGTAAGGCTATGTTCTTATGTGCTTTTGCACTTGTTTCACTCTGAGCAATCTCTTCTTCAACAGTCTCTTTTGCGGCTTCAAGCTGACCTACAAGTGAACTTGCTTCAACACCAAAGCCAAAAGCTATAGGTTGTTGTGCAATTGTTGTAGATGCTGTTTTTGGAATAAGCGTTTGATTGGAGAGTTTTTCTATGTTTGCAATATGTCTAGCTGGAGTTGTATCGGTAATGGTTTCAGTTTGTGGTTTTGCAGTAGCCAAAGTGCTGACTGATTGTAATCTGTCTGGACCTGAATTTGCGTCTAAACTTGCAGCAGAAATAACGGGTACGTTTTTAATTGAACGCAGTTGTGAAGTATAAGTGTGAACGTCACTACTGACATAGACATCAACACTTTTGGAACCATTAAGTGGACCATAGGCATAACCACTAGATGTATAGCCGCTAGCACTGTGGCTTCCGAACATAGCAGCTAAATTACCTACGTGTACTGTTTTCTGATTCATACGTACAGCTTCAAGGCCGTAGTTGTTCATCATACTGTAGTGAACGCGTTTGCTAGACGGTACATCCAGTCCAATAAAGGTCTGAGTAACGCCCCATAATAAAATTAAAACAAGTAGTAGTAACCTAAACACTAGGAATCTGCCCAATCCCTTTCTTGATTTTACCCGCACATCACATTGCTTGGATGTTTTTACATGAACTTAAAAATTTCCAAGGTTTTACATAAGGAAGGCAAATTGCCTATCAATGTGGTGATGTGTCCAAAATTAATGTCTTAACTGATTGCTGCCGAAGTAATTTTCTAAACTATTTCTATTTGTCTAGGTATTCCTAAGACCTGTAGAGAAAAGTCGAGATTGATTTTTTGAATGGCTGCCCGCCACGAATATACATATCGCATTACTGATAATGAGAGTACCCTTTAGCTTGAGTTATTGTATTAGAGGGCATAACTATATTGTTAATTAAGCGTTAATTGCGTTATCTTTACATTATTTCTTAAGGTGCCATTTTAACTACTTAGTACTAGACCTTTACAAATCGTAATTTTTAAAGTAGACTCTGCAGTATGAATGCTTTGGCAGTTATCAACACTATTACTAACAACCAACAAGGGAAAACCTTAAGTAAATTTTTGTTGACAAGTTGTTTAAATAGTTATAGCGCTCGAGCGGCCCAACTAGCAGCTTCTGAATGCTAGTGTAAAACTTTGCTTTCAAATTTAGTCGCTGCATATCATCTGACCCATTTTTAAATGAGGTCTTTTTTTATTGCAAAAATTTAAGGATAGCTTTAAGGATTACCTATGAAAAACTTGACCCCAGTACTATTGCTAACACCAGGCCCAACCCCAATTCATCCACGTTCGGTTGATGCCATGAGCTGGCCTATGCGTAGCCACATGGATGCTGATGTTTTTGCTTATAACGACAACATCGTTAAAGATTTGCACACGCTTTATCAAACAGGTGGTAAAGGTTTTACAAGTTTACTTTCTGGTACAGGTTCGCTTGGCATGGAGGCAGGGTTTGCAAACTTGCTGGAAGTTGGCGATAAAGTTCTGATTGTCAGCAATGGTGTATTTGGTGATAGGAAAATTGAGATGGCAGAGCGATTAGGTGCAGAGGTCATAGCTGTTCGTTTTCCAGCTTCTTCACCGATTGATGTTACGAAGGTCAAGGTCGTTGCTGAAAAACATCAACCAAAACTCATAGCAATGGTTCATGGTGAAACTTCTACAGGGGTTATGAATCCAGTACCTGAAGTTGGTGAAATTGCTAAGTCACTAGGATGTATGTTCTCAGTGGACGCTGTAACGACTGTGGGCATGCTTGAATTTGACATGCAAGCTTGGAATGTAGATTATGCCTATACGGGTTCGCAAAAGTGTTTATCTGCTCCTCCGGGGCTTGCGCCTGTGGCATTTAGTAGTCGAGCGATTGAATCAGTCAAAAACCGTAAAACACCTGTAAGTACCTGGTATAGCGATGCGCTTGGCATGATTGATTATTGGGAACCAAGTGAAAAAGGTCGTAAATATCATCATACGGTTCCAGTTCAGTTGCATTGGGCTACAGGTGAAGCGATTCGTGCGGCGCTTGAAGAAGGTATTCCTAACCGAACACAGCGCGTTAAGACAGTTGGTTTTGCTGCTTTAGAAACACTTAAAACAGTTGGGTTTAGCGCCTTTATTCCTGAAGAATACCGATTAGCAACTGTTCTTGCACTCAAATTACCAGAAGGTATGGATGATGCAAAAGTTCGTCATCAACTTCGTTTTGACTATGACATTAGTGTGACTGGTGGTTTAGGGGAGACGGCTGGCAAAATTTGGCGACTTGGTTTAATGGGCGAGAATGCCAGACCAAGACATTATATAAAACTGATGGAAGCACTGGCAGATATTATGAATGCACCGCATTTACCAAGATTGTTTGAAGAGGTTTGTGTTGGTGAACGCTATTAATTCATAGATTCAGAATTTGCAAAAACGATTCTCCTAGCTAGAAAGCTTAAGCATTTATCGTTAAAGTCATAAAAATCTCAATTTGAGGTGAACTTATCTATCATTATTGTGGACATTATTTATACAAATACCAATTAAAGTTTGTTAGAAAAAGACCAATTAAAACGGCGACTCAGGGAATGAGTCGCCGTTTTTCTGGGAAGAGATGTTAGTCGGTGTTAAGCTTGTGAACTAGCCAGTTAATTTACGGATATCTTGCGAGGCTGAGCTTCTGCTGCTTTTGGCATACTGAGTATCAATATGCCATCTTCAACTTTTGCATCAATTGCATCAATCTGAACACTTTCTGGTAGATGGACTTTGCGGTTGATATCTGCAAGTCGCAAACTTCTGTAGTGATACCTGCGCTCTTCTGCTTGTACAGTATCTGCTACAGCTTCG
>CALHRJ010000126.1 GCA_938038395.1 uncultured Deinococcales bacterium
GCTTGTAAGCCTTTACCAACTTTGCGTTTTGCATAAGCAAATTCTACATAATAATCTTTACGCAAATTCAAGGCAGTTTCAATAACTTCTGATACAGCCTCTTCATCTAAAGGGATGAAATACATAAGGGGTGAATCAGCTTCTGGAAAATCAACATTGTCTTGTAACATAGCGTCAAGCACACGCTCAACACCAAATGCCCAACCAATGCCAGGTGTATCGCCACCACCTAAGCTTTTAATAAGCCCATCGTAACGACCGCCACCACAAATAACAGCTTGGGAACCAATGCTGTTGTGGTGTACTTCAAAAGCAGTACGTCGATAATAATCTAAGCCACGTACAATGCTGTCATCTTTTTCAAAAGGAATATTCCATGATTTTAAATAACCACAAATTTCATCAAAGTGTGCTTTTGAATCTGGGTTTAACCGATCAAGCGGACGGTCTAAGTCCTTGATAAGCTCTTGATCTTGTTTTTCTTTACTATCAAGAATACGCATAGGATTAAGTTCTAGGCGTGTTTGACTAACTTCTGATAGCTGGTCCTTAATAGGCTCTAAGTAATCACGAAGATAGGTATTGTATTCAAGTCTATCTTCAGGGTCGCCAACAGAACCAAGTTTCACTGTCATATTTTTGATGCCCAGTTCACTTAACAAGTTGTAGAGCAAGCTAATAACTTCTGCGTCAATCATTGGATTATCTAAACCCAGATATTCACAATTTACTTGTTGGAACTGTCTAAAGCGCCCACGCTGTGTATTAACCTCAGCACGAAATACTGGCCCTTTGGTCCATAGCTTGACAGGATTTGGTTGTACGTGCATACCGTGCTGAATATAGGCACGCATCACACTGCCCGTATGTTCTGGTCGAAGGGCAAGCTGTCTGCCTGCCGCGTCTTCAAAGCTGAACATTTCTTTTTGTACAACGATGTCCGAACCTTCACCTGCCGCTTTGGTCAGTACTTCAACCTGTTCAAACATAGGTGGCGTGATTTCTTTGACACCAAATTTTGAGAGGACGTCTGCTGCTATTGCATAGACATAGTCCCATTTGCTGCTATCGTTATAAATTTCTTTTGCCAAGTGACTTGGCAATATATCGTAGGTGCCCTTTACGGCTTGATACTTCATAAGCGCCTCAATCATAGCTTGACGTTGCAGGGAAAGCAACTAGAAAGCATATACGATTATAAAAAGAAAAACACCACTGAGTTGTGCGTCTATTGCACTTCAGTGGTGTTCTCACAAGGAAAAATTCTTTACTTCAGAAAAGGAATGTTTAGTTAATAAAAATCTTTAAGGTATAACTTACTGAATATTTGCTGGTAAACCATTGCTTCTTGCGCCATCAACAACGACAAAGACAAAACCAGAACCTGCATTTTCAGGAATGGTTACATTTAACTTTGTTGTTGACCATGCAGTTGGAATTACTTCTATGCCACCTTTGCCATTAACATCGGCACCAAGAATTACGTAACTATTTTTGGACTGGAAGTTTTGACCATCGCCAAAATATCTGCCTTGTAAATGAAGTGTCTGCCCTGTATTGGCTGGACGTGTTACAGAAAATAAAGTTGGAACGATATTGTTTTCAATTGTCTGACTTGGTGCACATGCACCTAATAGAACAATGCTAATTAAAAGAACAACTGAAATACTTAGTTTCTTGAATAAGTTTTGTTTGTTTGAGATTTGCTTTAACATGAGGACTCCTACCTAGCGTCAGTCAGATATGTAAACGAGCTTAGCAGATAGATAATGCTTATGTAATGTTTGATTTACACATTTTTAACTCACAAATTAGCCTTTTTCATCACTAAGGCTTGATGTTTAGGCGTTTTAGATAGTGAGCATTATTTTACAGTGCTTATCTTCTTTTAGATATTGTCTTCATGGTCAAGGCTAGACATCGCGTCTTGAAGTCCTTCAAGGTCCATTTTTGCATAAATGCTACTTGTATTTACATCGCTATGGCCAAGGACTTGGGCAACACGATATAAATCACGCGTATTGCGGTAAAGGCGAGTGCCTGCTGTGTGCCTTAATATGTGTGCGCCACTATATCTTTCACCAATGCCAACTTGTTGATATAGCTTTTTGAGGTGTAAACGTACAGTGTTTTCATGCATTTTTCGACCTTGACGATCAATTTTAGTTTTACCACCTAAGTTCACAAATACAGTCGTTTCATCTACCTGGGCGTAGAGTGAACGCTCTTGCAACCAGCGTACTAAAGTTGCATGGGTTGCTTTGGTCATGGGAATCGTACGAGATTTACCGCCTTTTGCATTGACGACAAATATCAGACCTGCATCCATGTCAATATCTTTTAGATTTAGGTTTACTAGTTCACTCATACGCAAACCTTGGTCACCAAATAGTCGAATCATTGCTCGCATACGAATAACTACAGAGATAGCTTCAGCGCTCGAGTCCGGATTGACGTCCTCTAAATGTGCCACTATCTTTTTATAGTCGTCTAAAGGCAAAGCTGGGCGACGTTCATGTTTTGGACGTGGGTCGCTAGGTGCAATTACGGTAGTAGCAGGGGAAACTTCAATAGCTTTTGCCCAAACCAGTGCTTTATAAAAAGTGCGTATTCCTGCTAAGTAAGCAGTCACTGAACCTGTTTCAAGGTTTTCCCCTGTTGAATTGGCTAAGTGACCACCATCAGTAAAGAGAGAAGCTATATATAGCGAAATATCATCATCAGTCGCACGCAGTAAATGAACTTTTGGTGTAGTTGATTCTTTAGGCCAGCAATAATTTAGCCAGTCTCTAAGGGCAATACTGTAGTACTTAAGCGTATTTTCAGAAGTGCGAATACCTTTTTTACTTTTTGTGACCATATAAGCGTGAAGCAATTCAACAAGCCGCTTTTCATCACGTTCGTGGCAGGCTTTAACACTTTCAAGCTTTCTGCGTGAGGGGTCAGCCCAGTCTGTAGCGAGTACAAGTTCTTGTTGTCTTGTGGTCATAAAGTAAATACCTTCTTTAATACGTACTTAGGATACCTTAAATGAACCTATAAATGATGTAAATGTTATTCATTGCAAAAGAAGCTTAGTACTTATCACTTACTTAAAAAATCTTTAATTTATGGGATTTTTTGATTCTTAAATAGGGGAGAGTCTAGAGAATTTTTACTGTAGGCTCTTTGCTACTCATTTCAGTGTTATATTAAAACAACCATTTTATGTAGTTAAACTAGGAGAAGCCAAAACGTGACTTTTGAGGCAGATTATTTGATAGTTGGCAGTGGTGCTGTAGGCATGGCATTTGCAGATACGCTTTTAACAGAAACCGATGCCAGAATCATTATTGTAGATAGATACGCACAACCTGGTGGACATTGGAATTTGGCTTATCCATTTGTACAGGTTCATCAACCTGCGCTTTACTATGGCGTTAACTCTGTTGAATTGAGTAAAGGGCGCATAGAAGCAAGTGGTATGAATAAGGGGTTAAATGAGCTTGCCACAGGTGGTGAAGTGCTTGCGTATTACGATGAGGTTATGCGACACCACTTTTTACCAACTGGACGTGTGCAGTATTTTCCAATGTGTGACTATGTACCTAATGAGTCAGATGATAAATCTAGACAGTTTAAATCTATAGTGAGCGGTGAAACACATACGGTAAATGTTAAAAAGAAGTTTGTGGATGCAACGCATCTGACAGTGAATGTTCCTTCAGTACATAGACCGAATTTTTCTGTTGCTGATGATGCTTGGTTTATGCCACTGAATGACTTGCCAAAGCTTGGAACTGTTAATGCTGAAGTTCCAGAAGGTTATGTTGTGATTGGTGCGGGTAAAACTGGTGTAGACGCTTGTTTATGGTTGCTCGAGCACAACGTTAACCCCGACAAAATCACTTGGATTATGCCTCGTGACCCGTGGATGCTAGACCGCAAACACACCCAACCTACAGAAGAATTCTTCTTTGATGCCATGGGCGCACAAGCTAATCATATGGAAAGCATTGCTCAAGCTGAATCTGTAGATGATATGTTTGAGCGATTGGGTGCTTCTGGTTATTTTTTAAGAATTGATCCAGAGGTGCGACCAAAGATGTTTCATGGAGCTACGGTGAGTGGGCTCGAGCTAACAGCGCTACGTCAAATAAAAAACATCATCCGTTTAGGGCGCGTCACAAGTATTGAAAATGATAAAATCACACTTCAAGAAGGCGAAATACCTACAAGTAACTCTATAGTTCATATTGATTGCTCAGCAATGGGCATTAAAAATATAGAAACCAAACCCATCTTTGCAAATGACGTAATTACCCCACAAATGGTGCGTTCTTATCAACCTGTATTTAGCGCTGCCTTTATTGCGCATATAGAAAATTATTGTCAAACAGATGAAGAGAAAAATGCTTTATGTCAAGTTGTACCC
>CALHRJ010000127.1 GCA_938038395.1 uncultured Deinococcales bacterium
CGTGCTTGGAAAGGTCCAGATTATATCTCTAATCCTGAAACAGATACTGCAGGTACAGATTGGATACTCGCTGAACGCTGGTGGCCGTATCAGCGTCCTACTTTCATTACCCCACCGTTCGCTGGTTATATTTCAGGACACTCTACCTTTTCACGTGCTGCTGCGGAAGTCCTTACGGCTATCACTGGAAGCCCATATTTCCCAGACGGACTTGGTGAATTCAAAGCTGCGAAGAATGAATTCTTAGTCTTTGAGGAAGGTCCAAGTGTAGATATTATTTTGCAGTGGGCGAGCTATGGTGACGCTGCTGACCAAACGAGTCTTTCTCGCATCTGGGGCGGGATTCACCCACCTATTGATGATATTCCTGGTAGACGCATTGGCATTACTATTGCTGAAGATGCTGTTGAAAAAGCTCAAGACTATTTTCAAGGTAATTAAAGGTACTAATGATAGATGGTTTACCCTCAAGCAAATGCTGCTAAGCCCTTAACAACAACTATCTGAGTTTTCTAACTGTGTGTAAGTACTAAACATATCTGAAAGTAGCTGACTTGACAATTATTTACGGTTAAGAGTAAGCTAAAACCACTATACCCTACCCCCTATGGGGTGGGGTAATCATAGAATACGAATGAAGTCACGATAACTGAAAGTGAGGGTATTCAATGATGGTTGTTTTAATTTTTAGTTTTGCTATCTTGTGCGCGACTCTAATTCTTATATTGGCGTTAAGTTCCTTTTTATCTAAAAGTTTTCAGTTTTGGCCACCTCCAACAAAGTCGTCTTGGCAGTACGATACATTTTGGCTATTGTTTCGTTGTGTTTTGATAAGCATCATCATTCTTTCGATATTTAATTTTAATTCGCTTGGCTTTTGGCAACATTATTCACGTGTTTACTTCGGATTGCTGCTTGCAATTGTAGGGTTGTCATTTGCATTTCTCATCACCTATAGCCTTGGATGGGAAAATGCACATGGAACTAAAGAGAATTTAGTTATTAACGGTTGGTATACTTGGAGTCGAAATCCCATATACGTCGTGTCGATTTTTGGATTTGCTGGTTGGGCTTTAGCCGTAAATTCTATATATGTCTATATACTATTTGCCTTTATTATAGGGTTTTACATATTTGCACCATTTCTAGAAGAACCGTGGCTTGAAGAGGTATATGCTGAAAGTTACCTTGCTTATAAAAACAAAGTTCCAAGATTTTTAGGATTTCAAAAGAATAAACCCTTTTTAGAGTAACTGTACTGTTTGATGGAGGGGTGTGAGCTATGTCAAATATTGAAAAAATGAGTTATCTCGAACTTAAGTTACCACCATTACTAGTTCTACTATTGTTTATTTTTTGTATGTGGTTAATTGCTACAAAGATACCTTTTGGTTCAATGTCTTTGCCCTATTCATTTCCTTTAGCAATGATTATTGCTTTAATAGGAGCTGGGATTGCTATAGCTGGTGTTATGAGTTTTCGAAATGCAAAGACAACGGTCAATCCTGTAAAGCCTGAAGCAAGTACTACGATAGTTTCTTCAGGCATATACCAAATAAGTCGGAATCCAATGTATTTGGGTTTTGTAATCCTACTCATTGGCTTGTCTATTTTTCTATCGAATAGTTTAGCCTTCATGCTCGTACCATTCTATGTTTTATATATGAACCGTTTTCAAATTATACCCGAAGAACGCATATTGGCAGATAAATTTGGTGACACCTATCTGAGCTATAAACAATCTGTTCGTCGCTGGTTATAAGTTCACTAATCAAAAGTGAAATCAGTTACCTAAGCTAAGTAGTTTGGTAATATATGACTATTCACCAATTTCTCCAGGTTGGGCCCGTTTATGTTGAGGCTTCCACCACTGTTTAAAGTAAGTCAGGACAGCCTCTGCATCTTCTTGAGACCAAGCTAAATTTGCACCAACCGCTGGCATATTTATACCGCCATGCATAATTTGATTGATAAGCCATTCATCAGAATGATGCCATGAGTGCATACTGCCATCTAAGGCAGGGATTTGTACTTGCATATTGCCTACACCTTCAAGACCATGACAACTTGCACAATTTGCTTCATAGAGTTTCTTGCCATGATTGTATACTTCTTGATTTATTTGGACTTCAACTTGCTCAGGTTTATTTAAATTAGGAAGGAAAATAACAGAGGCAATAAGAACTACTGCTAATGTAAGTACACCTAAAACTAGTTTTAAAAAATGTTTGTCAATAAAAGATTTCTCTGCCACAGAGTTAGCTGAATCATCTTGGTTTTGTCGTTTTATGCGTTTTTGTTTGCCCATAGGAACTTCTCCAATATTTGAAGTTTAAAGAGGCTTTGTTAAGTTCTTGTAAACAATTATCAAATCTATCAATATTCTAGTCTTAAAGCAATTGCTGGTAGATTCTAGTCACTTTACGAAGATAGTCTTCAGAAATTTCTGGTATTCAAGTCTGTTTTCAGGTGATAAGATAAAAACCTGTAAACCTCACTCTGTTATGGCTTGATGTATGGGTAAAGCATACTAATGATACGTAAATTAATACTCAGGATGAATAAGGTTCACTTGCGGAAAATACGTTTTATATTTACTCAGATTTCTAGTGATCAAATCAAATTGCGAAACGGAAGCATGGGCACCGATAAAAAAATCAGGTAACGGCGATATTTTTGTTCCTTTATTTTTTCTGTATTTTAAAAATACTTTGCCTGTAAGAAAAAGCGCTTCGCGAGGCATTTCTAATACTTTCAAATTCAATGCATCAATAGCGCTTTCTAGTTCTTCTATCTTGTTAAATCCCATCGACAACTCAGTATAGACAATCGAATTAATATGAAGTGTGTTTGTTAGACTATATTTTTCTAAAATACTTTCTGACCACTCAGCCCAATTTGGATCATCAGTAAATAAGTCTAGTAACACACATGAGTCAATGAAAACGCCATTCATTAGCGTTCTCTGGTGAGATTCATTATCTCATCAGTTGACATCTTGACTGTTGCTATGCCTCTTAGTTTCTCAAATTTCTTTGCTGCTTTTCGGCTATCTGCCTTTATTATATAAAATTTCCCATTTTCTTCTATAAATTCAATATTCGTCTCAGGTGTTATCCCTAAGCTTTCCCTAACATTTTTAGGAATTGTCACTTGCCCTTTTGTTGTTACACGCATCGTTTCAGCTCCATTCAACATAAAGTAATACCAGCATAGTATTACTTTATGTAAGTTTCAAGAGCAATCACCCTAGATGGGACGGAATTGCTGTCATAAATCTACGAGGATATAAGAATTTATAGCCTCAAAATTTGTAGCCTCTTTCAAACCAGTAATGCCAATCCTCGATAATTTCTTGAGTTTCATTGTCAACACCGATTCCTGTTAGTTGGGAAAGAGGCACCGCCAACACTCGATCTTCCCAATTTATGTCCACGAATAATTCTTTTTCACATTCTTCCATTGGTGCAGTAGCGACAACTTCTACTTCAGCATTTATTTTTAGAGGTGATATTCTTCTTTCCTTAACGCATTTCGCGTTAAACGGAAAACTGCATTCATCAGAAACATAATAATACCATCCCATAGCCCTCTCATCACTACTATAAGCATCAACCACAACTTCCATATCAATCCGATATTCGCGTTTTTCATCTTTTTTAGGTTTTGACATAAGATGTTTGTCTCCTCATCCATAATAATGAAACTCAATCGATAAAGTCCAACATTGTTTTCAAACTTTTTGTTCTGTATAACTACTATCGAAAACTATTTTTAAAGAAGTCAATATATTGGGTGAAGCTATCAAGATTTTAGTATTTCTATGTGTCTATAGAACTGCAATTTCAATAATGTAACCAATCCGAATATCCCTACCCTTATCATTATCTACAGTTTTTCCAAAAAAGTAAGGTGTAGAGCCTTCGTAATAGACACTGTCAGGGTTTATTTCTTCTGTTACTACCTTGCCTTTTGAAATCTTTGTGTAGCCATAACGGTCATAACTATGTTTCTCTTCATTATATTTAAGTTTTAGCTTCCGCTCTGATGCAATTGCAGATTCAATCATCTCTCGCATCTTGCGAGTTGGCAAACCTTTTTTCATAGCATCTTCTTGAACAACTTTTGGTTGTACTGTATGTGCAACCGATTTGGAAGGTGTTATGCCCAAAGCTTTTAAAACTTTATTTAGCTCAGTCGCTTTAGCTTCTTTAATCAAAAAGCTAGTAGCACCTAACTGACCATCTAGCAATGGTGCGATGCTCGGATGTTGAGATAGTTCCTTTGCGCTGGCGTGTTGAAAAATACTGACCTGACCAACCGCAGGTGCAGCAGTTTTACCTGACCAAATGCTAATCAGTACAGAAAGCTGTGCGGGCAAGCCACCTTTGGTTCTAGCCAGCAAGCTTTCATGGGCAGCTTTTGTAAAGTTACCTGCTTGAATTGCTTTAGTATCGAGTTCATACTTACCTTTGCTATCTTGAGTTGCTAGATTGGCTAGTACAGCTCGCCCTGCTAAATCACTTGCACCTTTAAGTGTAAACTT
>CALHRJ010000128.1 GCA_938038395.1 uncultured Deinococcales bacterium
TAACTTCGACACTATTGATGAGCAAGTTGTAGTAATCGAAAATACTAAATCAGGCGAAAATATTTCATTCCTTACAGCGCCAGCAGGCACAGTCTATGCTGCTGCAACACTTTATAGTGAAGGTCAAACAACGCATTCTGAATGTATCTTGAGCAATACTACAGATCCTGTAGAGCCAGTAACACCAGTAACACCACCAGCACCACCAGCGCCAACAGGTGAATTACTCACTAGCCCTGGTTTTGACAGTGCAGTTGGTTGGACAAACTGTGGTAATGCAAATGCCTACGACATTTCTGGTGGAAGCCTAAATATTACTGGTACTGCTTGTGTATTCCAAACAGTAGAAGCAACACCAGGCTCTGTCTACACGCTAACTTGTGACTCTGCCTCAAGTGCTGACTATTCAAACATTAGCTTAAACATGCTTGATAGCACCTTCATGATCCTAACTTCAGATATTGCGTCTGTGGATAGCAACGCAAAAGTTCCAACTGTAAGTAACCTTGCTGCGCCAAGTGGTACAAACTACGTTGGTGTCACTATCTATAGTGAAGGTCACGCAGTTCATGATAACTGTTCTCTGACAGAGGTTTCTACTGGTGGTAACACACCACCATCGCCACCGTCACCACCGTCTCCGCCTACAACACCTACCACACCTAGTGGAAATTTACTAAGCAACCCAAGCTTCGAAACTTTTGACGACTGGTTCACGTGTAACTCAACACCTATTACTAACTATGGTATTGGCGTTGATGGTTCATTCAATGCTGGCGCAACAGCATGTGCCTTCCAAACATTAGAAGTTATTCCTGGTGCTAATTACAGCCTAACTTGCAATGCGCAATCAGATGCAATTACAGCAAACATTACTTTAAGCTTTTTAGATGGAAACTATAATTCGATTGTTAGCGATACTGTAGCGATCAACTCAACAACATCTAAAGCTTTCTCGACAAGTATTGCTGCAAACTCAGCTGCAAGCTTTGTAAGTGTGACGTTATACAGCGACTCTGGTTCAACACAGGTTTTTGATTGTAATCTAACTTCAGATGTAGCTGGTCCAGCACCTGTTACCCCAGCGCCTGTAACACCAGCGCCTGTAACACCAACTCCAGCCCCAACTATTACAAACACCGTGCTTCAAAATCCAAGCTTTAGTGGAAATGATAGCTGGACTGTATGTGCTGGTGCAAACCAAGGTAATTATGGTATTGGCACAGGAAACTGGGCTGCGAATGGTACAGCTTGTACATTCCAAACTGTCGCTGTTGTTCCAAATGCTAGTTATGTCCTTAGCTGTTCTGGTCAAACAGATGCGCTAACTTCAAACATTTCATTGAGTATGTTAGATAGTAACTTCAACATAATTACTCAAAAAACTTCTCCAATCGTAAACGGTACAGCGTCAATTGTATCTATGCCAGCTACAGCAGGCTCGAGCTTTGTAAGTGTGACTCTGTACAGCACAGATGGTTCTAGTCAAATCTCTGAGTGTAGCTTGACATCTAACTAAATAGTCTTTGGGTATAGTGTAAACAGATACTTTATATATCTTTTGCACTATACCTATCGTAATTTTGTATTTAATAACAATTCTTCACTAGCCAAAACATGTTCGTACTTCTTGATAAGTTATCACTTAAGCTGTGAATAAAACTTTATAGCATTACAATATTGTAGAAAGCTACAAAAACCTCTCTCCAAACTATATAAGTAAAAAGGAAATTTATGAAAATAGCGAATACTGAGGGAAAGGCAGCAATTTTATTTATGCTTCTGGTTTCGGCTTTAATGGTCGGAAATTTCGGATTTAGTCAGGAGCTTTTGACGAATAGTAGTTTTGATTCTCAAGATGGTTGGATAAACTGTGGAGACGCATCAAACTGGTCTGTTGGCTCTGGAACGTTAAACATAACGGGTACTGCGTGTATTTATCAAGCTGTTCCTGCTTCAGAAGGTGCGACGTATACATTAACATGTAACCCAAGTTCAATGGCAACTTATTCAACGATTGCTTTGAGTATGTTGAACAGCAGCTCAGGCATTATCCTACAAGATGTTACTTTGGTTGATAGTCCAGTTACTGGTCCAGAAGTAAGCAGTCTTTTTGCACCAACAGGTACAGCATTTGTTGCAGCTACAATTTATAGTGAAGGTCCTGCAACCCACGAAGATTGTTCACTGGTAGCAACTGGTATTACAACACCACCTGTTGCTAACACAGTTTTGGTTAATCCAGAATTTGATAGTCAAGAAGGTTGGATTAACTGTGCTGATGCTGGCGCATTTGGAATATCTGGTGGACAACTGAATATGTTCGGTAATGCTTGTCTGTATCAAACCTTAGCTGCAAACGAAGGTACACGTTATACAGTAAGTTGCAGCTCGAGCTCGACTGCAGCCTACTCAACAATTTCACTCAGCGCACTTTCTGGTGGCTACGGCATCATTTTGCAAGATATCGAACTTGTAAACAATGCAGATGTTCAAACCAAACAGGCTTCTTTAACTGCGCCTGCTGGCACATCATTTGTGAGTGTAACCCTTTACAGCGAAGGTAATTCAACACATGGTGCTTGTTTCTTGTCGTTCTAAAGCTTAGGATTGACTTTTAAATTAAATGAACATAAGCAATATCTACAGATTTGAAATGGTTTATGTTAGAAGAAGTCAATTTTAAATTATGCTCTGTTTTTAGACTTGACTGTTTAGGTTATTAAAGTGCTAATCCTTAAGAACTTGTTTTAGTTTTTTAACTTTACCGTAAATTATGTGGCACACTTGTTCTCAAGTGTGTCATTCTTATTGTTAAGGCTCGAGCTTGCTAAACACGCAACAAAGTTTACTCAGTAAACAAAGACTCATAAACTGCAACTATGCTAAAGGAACCAAACTTCATGGAGAAACTCAAAACGATAAAGGCCCTACTATTTGACATGGATGGTGTCCTCTGGCGTGGTGAAAGTGCTATCGGAAATTTGGCAACATTTTTTAAGAGCCTTGATGAACTTGCTTTAACTTATGCTTTTGCGACTAACAATGCAACAAAAACTCCTGAAACTTACGTCAAACGTTTTAAAGGATTTGGCGTAGATATAACAACCGAACAAATTAATAGCTCCGCTGAGGTCACAGGTAGCTACATAGCCAATACTTATCCAAAAGACACAAGTGCTTTTGTAATTGGTGAAGATGGTTTACACAGCTCGCTTGCTAAACACGCAATCAAAATTCACTCAACAGAAGACATAGCAAATGGCGCTCAAACAGAGTTAGTCGTTATGGGATTAGACAGAAACTTTAGCTATGACGATTTATCTACCGCAACCCTTTTGGTGCAAAGAGGTGCAACTTTTATCGGTAGCAATGGCGATAAATCCTTTCCCTTTGAGCATGGCTTTTTACCTGGCGCAGGAGCTTTGCAAGCTGTTGTGAGTACCGCTACAGGTGTCAATCCAACCCTTATGGGTAAACCTGAAAAACCTATGTACCTTGAAGCAGCCAGAAAACTAAACTTAGCGCCAGAACAAATATGTTTTGTGGGTGATAGACTTGATACCGATATTGAAGGTGCCGTTAACAGTGGCATGCCCAGTATTCTCGTTCTAACAGGTGTTGCTACAAAAGCTGACTTAGAAAATAGTAGCGTTCAACCTGACCTTGTCCTAGACTCTGTCCACGATTGTATAGCACTTTTTAAAGACCTCTAATTATTATGCCAGTCTATATTGTAGATAAAACCCTCGGTTTAAGCTCGCACGATGTTGTAGCCAAATCAAGAAAAGCCTTGCAAACACGCAAAGTCGGTCATGCAGGCACACTTGATCCACTAGCTACAGGTGTTTTGGTCATACTTGCAGAAGAGGCGACCAAGCTCTCCCCTTTTTTAACAGCCTCTACTAAGTCCTACTTAGCATGGGTTTCTTTTGGAGGAAGTTCGCCTACACTTGACGCTGAAGGTCCACTTGAAAACGTCCAAGATGCAAGTCAGCTTACTTTAGAAAAGATCCGAAAACAGATACCAACATTTTTAGACCTTAGCGAGCAACTTCCACCACAATATTCAGCCATCAAACAAGGCGGCAAAAAAGCCTACGATGTTGCTAGACAAGGTGATGCTTTAGACTTACCACCACGTCCAGTTCGCTACCACACAATCGAGTGCTTAGGTTTTAGTGATTCAAGAGATTCATTAGAAAAAGATGTCTTTGTTAAAGCTATCAATAAAGACTTCGATACATCTACTTTTAACCTGCCAGAGCCTTTAGCCACACTACCTACAGCATTGTTCTATATCTCTGTGCAAGCAGGTACCTACATACGCTCTTTTGCTAGAGACTTAGGTGAGGCTGTGGGAATCCCTGCACACTTGAGCGGCTTGGTCAGAACTCAATCTGGTCAATTCTCGCTAGATTCGGCTGTTAGTCTTGAAAACCTTGCG
>CALHRJ010000129.1 GCA_938038395.1 uncultured Deinococcales bacterium
GCTAGAGGTGTGTAGCGAAACTACACTGTAGATTTTCAACACAGCTAGAACATCTCAAGACGTTTGCATAAACTGTTAAGGAAATAACAAGTAGCTTAAGTGTATTTTAGATGCGCTGTAACTAGGTTTATTTTGTTTATGCTACGTATATCAATAAGATAGCTGTTTATCTATTAACAAAACTTTTTAAGTTGTTTGGAGTACACCGTGATAAGAAACATTCCAAAGAAATTTGTTAGACCTTTCCAATTTCTATTTTGTATAATGGCTTTTTTAGGCCTAGTCGCTGCAAATCATAACAATCAGTCCATAAATCTCTATGGTGGTGGTAGCTATGTGCTGGGGGATGATGTCAGCTTGGGCTATAATTTACCGCCAAATCATAAAGCAGTTTTACGGCTCTATAACATTAAGAATCCAGAAGCACTTTTAGAAAATGGTGGTCCAAGGAATTTCTCAGCAAGCGATGAACTTGATTTAGAGCTTATTCGAGATAAGAAGATTTCTGAATCAAGTGAATACCAATACGACGATGTTATTTTTGAGAATCTTAAAGTAGGTATGTACTTTGCGCAACTCGAATCTGGAAATGATGCAAGTGCTACGCTTATAGCTGTTTCAGATGTGTCGTTGGTGGTGAAAAGCGATCAAGATAGTATTCTAGCCTATACAGCAAATCTGACAACTGGCACACCATTAAAAACAAAAGTGTTTTTAATGCGAGATGGAAAGATATACGCAGAAGGTTTAGCAACAGATGATGGTTTAACTAATTTCAATATTGAAGATAGGTCGAATAATAACCAGACTTTTGTAGCTGCTAAGTTTGGTAGTAGTTGGGCTTTTAGTGAAAGTTACTGGAGTAGTTGGGGCATTGAAAAAACAAAGATTTATGTGCATACAGATCGCTCAGTCTATAGACCTGAACACATTGTGTATTTTAAAGGTACCGCACGCCAACCCAATGGGTTGACCCCAATAGCTGGTGAAGCTGTAGAGGTGCGTGTTAATGATTCTGAAGGAACTGAAATTTTTAGAGATACGTATGAAAGTGATGATTTTGGTATCTTTCATGGCGAGCTAAAACTTGGTGTAGAACCGCCGCTGGGTTCTTATAGTATCGTTACAACTGTTGCTGGCGAAGAATCTTATAACAATTTTTATGTAGAAGAATTTCAGAAACCTGAATATAAAGTTGAAGTCACGAGTGATGATAGTGTTAGTGTTCAAGGTGGCAAAGCAACCTTTCTTGTAAAGGCTGAGTATCTATTTGGTGGCGTTGTAGCAGGTGGTAAGGTAAATTATAGCATCCTAGAACAACCGCATTACCGTTGGCGCTACAAGTCTAGATATGGCTTTTACGAGGATAGCAGCTATAGCTCTTACTATGGTGGCAGTATCATCAGTAGAGGTGAAGGTGTTCTGGACGAAAATGGTGAACTGATTGTTGAAGTTGACCTGCCTGCTAGCGATGAAGATTATGAAATAAGCTTACAAGCTGGCGTCATGGACGAAGCACGTCGCGAGATTCAAGGCTCAGGTTCAGTTGTGGCCTATCGTTCAGAAGTTGTTTTGAACGTGACGACTGATAGTTATGCTAGTAAAGTTGGCGAAAGCATCACGGTGAATGTGCAAGCAGAGAGCATCTACGGTGGACCTGTAAGTGTACCGTTTACCTTGGATGCCAAACGTTATTACTGGTCACGTGGTGAGGGTAGACTCAACGATGGTATAGAGTCCTTTAGTGGGCAGACAGATGAAGACGGTAAGGCGACGCTAGAGATTGTGCTCGAGCGCCAAGGCTCCTATCAACTAGAAGCTACTGCACAGGATAGCCTTTTGCGAGAAAGCAGTGCTGAACGTTACATGTGGGTATCTGATAACTCACGCTGGTATTGGTCTTACGATAGTTTGAAAATTACAGCCGATAAACCTGAATACAGTGTTGGCGATACAGCCCGCTTTGTGATTGAATCTCCAGTGACCGATGCTTGGGCACTCATCAGCCTTGAAGGTCAAGAACTTGGAGACTACGAAGTTGTCAAGCTCGATGGCTCAGTCCTAACCTACGAATTACCCCTTACGGCTGAGATGGTGCCAAATGGTTATTTGTCAGTGGTCATTGTTGGTGAAGGTGAAGTCTACACCCAAACAGCGGGCTTTAGAGTGCCACCAGAAGATAAATTCCTGAATGTTGAAATAACCTCTAATTCAGATAGCTATAAACCTGGTGAAGTGGGAACCTTTGCGGTACGTGTTTCAGATACAGATGGTAAGGGCGTCAAAACGCAAGTTGTACTTGGTTTGGTAGATGAAGGTATTTACTTAGTGCGTCCAGATTCAACAGAGGATATTCGTGGCTTCTTTTATTCATTGAAACCAAATGTGGTGGGTACGCAACTTAGTCGTTGGTTCTACTTTGGTAATGCTGAGATTAGGGCCGAAGCAGGGGCTGTCATGATGGCAGATGCTCCTGCAAGCAAGATGGCGGCTCGAGCCCCCCTAGATGACGCAATTTTTGCCCAAGCTAAGGGTGAAGCCGACTTTGCAGCAGCAGAAGTCCGTGAAGACTTCCGAGATACAATTCTGTGGCTGCCAACTTTAGAAACTGATGAAGATGGCTTACTCACCACAGAAGTAACCTTCCCAGATAACCTAACCGAATGGCGTATGACTGCTAGGGTGATTAGCCAAGAAGATCAGGTAGGACAAAATACATATAACGTCATAAGTACCTTGCCTGTGATTGCTCGTTTAGCAGCGCCACGTTTCTTTATTAAAGGAGATGAAGCAAGCTTACGTGTTATTGGTCAAAATAACTTAGACGAAGACCAAGCAGGACAGTTAGAAATGGTGGCCGAAGGTTTGAGCATTGGCAATCCAGATCCACAAGCCACAACCTTACCAGCAGGTAATCGTGCTACGGCAGACTTCAAAATTACTGCTACCGATACAGGTACCTCTAGTGTAACCGCTACAGCCTTAACCCCAGAAGCCAGTGATGCAATGAAACTTCCGATTCCTGTATTACCTCATGGGATTAGGGAAGAAAAAGCTTGGGCAGGTAGTGGTTCAGATAGTTGGACCTTCACCTTGCCAGATGC
This sequence comes from uncultured Deinococcales bacterium, assembly GCA_938038395.1. Lineage (GTDB taxonomy): Bacteria > Deinococcota > Deinococci > Deinococcales > Trueperaceae > CALGZD01. The sequence continues at coordinate 3,105 of CALHRJ010000129.1, forward strand.
AGTTGATCCAAATAGCCTTGGTGGTAGTTTGTACCTAACTCCATCACTTGCAGCGGCAGTGTCGCCAGCGTTGTCGTATCTTGCAGGCTATCCATATGGTTGCACAGAGCAGACCATGAGCCGCTTTTTACCAAGTGTCTTAGCAGCCCAAGCAGGTGACTTAGCCAAGCTTCCTGCGGATATTGAAGAGAACTTAGATGATATTGTTCAAAAAGGTTTAAAGCGTTTATATGACTTCCAGCACGATGATGGTGGTTGGGGTTTCTGGAAGCACGATGAGTCTAGTTTGTTTATTACTTCTTATGTACTCAATGGTTTACTTGATGCTCAACAAGCAGGCTATAACGTCAAAGAGTATGTGCTTGAGTGGGGCTTTGATTATTTGAGTAATCAAGTGATTTTACCTGCTGAAGAAACATCGTTCAGAGGTAAAGCAGATAATGACGGACGGGCTTATGGCTACTATGCCTTGGCTCGAGCTAATCGAGACATCAACGGTATCTATAGTCTGGCAGAATCAGATGGCATCGCAGGTATGTCACCCTACGGCTTAGCCTTAAGTGCCTTAGCATTCATGGAACTAGACAGAAGGACAGAAGCAAAACTTTTTGCTGACGAACTCAAAAACCGTGTTACAGAA
>CALHRJ010000130.1 GCA_938038395.1 uncultured Deinococcales bacterium
ATGTGGTCAAGGTAACGGCGAACAACCAATACAAAGGTTGGTGTTTGTACTCTGCCTAAGCTGTAAACACTGCCACGATTTACTTTTGTTGTAATCGCTCTAGTACTGTTTAAGCCAACTAACCAGTCTGCTTTTGCTCTACTAATTGCAGTGTCGTAAAGTGCCTGATATTCAGAAGCATCTTTAAGGTTGTTGAAGCCTTCTCTGATGGCTTCATCTGTCAGGGATGATATCCACAAGCGTTTGATGGGTAGTTTAGATTTTATGTGTTCATAAATGAGCCTAAAAATAAGCTCACCCTCACGCCCAGCATCCGTGGCGCAGATGACTTCATCACTTTCTTTCATTAATTTTTTAATGGTGTTGAATTGCTTTTTACTGCCAGAGTTCTCAATTAAATCAAGTTTGTAATCGGTAGGAATGATTGGCAGAAGCGCAGGGTTCCATTTTTTATATTGCTCACCATAAGCGTCTGGTGGAGATAGCTTTACCAAATGCCCAAAGGCCCACGTTACGTTATATTTATTATTGCTTAGATAGCCATCTTTTCGGTTGTTTACACCAAGAACTCGAGCTATATCTCTTGCCACGCTAGGTTTTTCCGCAAGAATCGTAATCACAGCTTAGTTTACCTCTTTTTAGATAAAAATTCAGGTATAGTTGCTGGGTGTGTCCCGCCAAAGGTTGAACGAATATCTGAGCTAATCATTAGATTATTTCACTTAACAGGGACGCACCTTGGAAGTTTTTTTAAAAGCGAAAAAACTTCTGTTTATGTTAAAACTATTTTCAACCTTGGATAGGACGCCCTTGTTGCTAATATTGACTTTAGATTCTCGGCAAGACCCAGATAATTCTTAAACTAATCCCTAGTAAAACCCCTGCCAACAGTAAACAAAGAATACGCACAATTCTTGGGCGGTTGTATTCTTTTCCAAAAAGTGGAACTGGATTATTCATACCAATATACATAAGTAGCGCTGCTAAGCCTAGCAATGAGACAGCCATAAGCAGATAACGTATGAAAACCATACGCTTAGTTTAGCAGATTTTTATAGTTCTGTGCAGTATGTGTTGTTTTAGGGGTGCGTCCCGCCAAAGGTTGAACGAATATCTAAGCTAATCATTAGATTATTCCAGTTAACAGGGGCGCACCTTGGAAGTTTTTAAAAAGCGAAAAAACTTCTGTTTAGGTTAAAACTATTTTCAACCTTGACTGGGATACACCCTTGTTTTTAGCTAGTTGTTTTCAGCTAAGCCGCTAGGCCATGTTTGGTTGTGAATTGGTGCAAGAATATCTTGTACAGCTTTGAGTAAGTCGGTGTCTATGGGCTGCTCGAGCGCAGCAATATTACTCTCAACAAATTCTGGACGCTGCATACCTACGACTGTACAACTAATGTCAGGATTAGAGGTGCTGTACTGCAACGCTAATTGACGAAGATTTGTTCCATTATCTAAGCAATAGTGAACAGCTTTACTCGCTGCTGCCTTAATTTCTTCACTAGCAGGGTGCCAATCAGGTGGACCACCTTCTGAAAGTAGTGCCATAGATAGAGGAGAGGCACTAATGATGCCAACTTCTTTGTCTTGCAAGTAAGGGATGAGTGTTCCTAAGCTATTATCGTTAAGTGAATAATGACAGTAGGACAACATAACATCTAAGTTAGTTTGCTCTAAAACCATTTTGTAAATCTTTAAGGGTAAGCCAGTGACACCTAAAAATCTAACTTTGCCTTCTTGTTGTAGTTTTCTAAGTGCGGGCAGCGTTTCATCAATAACCTGTTGGACATTGCCAAATTCAATATCATGAACTTGTAAAACATCGATGTGGTTAAGACCTAATCTAGCCAGACTTTCATCCACACTTTTAGTAACACGTTCAGCAGAAAAATCAAAATCATCAAAACCATATCTTCCTACTTTGGTCGCCATGATGTAACTATCGCGGTTAATACCTTTTAGGGCTTTACCAAGAACCTTTTCAGATTCTGTAATGCCATAGTAGGGAGAGGTATCTATAAAGTTCACACCCAAGTCAAAGGCACGGTGCAGTGCTTTAATGGCACTTGCTTCGTCAAAGTCACCATAGGCACCATTTGCTGGACCACCTACTGGACTACCAAGTGGTGCGCCACCAAACCCTAAGATAGATACTTCTAAACCTGTATTTCCTAATTTTCGATACTGCATAGCATCCTTAATTGCATCCTTTTCTTTTTTGGTACTTGAATAATACTAACTGCTAATTTTTGATAAAGCAAGTTGAGTGAAAACTGTAATTTGGAGCTATTGACTAATATCCTGAAATCGTTTACAATTTGATTCTAAGAGAAAAAGAAAGAAATTGCAATACATCATTAGTATTTGAGTTCGCAATTACGTATAAAGCTTGTTTAGCCGTCATGAATACTGTAATCGTTTACAGGACTTGTGTGACTTAATGTTATCTCGTCGATAGACTCGTCTTATCTCTATAGTTTAATTCTGCCAACTTCTAATTCAGACTTTTTGATACCTGAGTGCCGATAAAGAAATGATACAAGAATCTGTAAAAATCAAAGATGTTGCTCAACACGCAGGTGTTTCTAGTGCAACTGTTTCAAGGGTTCTTGGCAATAAACCGCATGTCAAAGAGGATGTACGTGACCGAGTTCTCGAGTCTGTTAAGGCACTTGGTTATAGACCTAGCCGAATTGCACAAAGTTTACGAACGCAGAAGTCGAAAGTTATAGGTCTAATCGTATCAGATATTCAGAATTCTTTTTTTACGGCAATCGTTCGTGCAGTTGAAGATGTAGCCTCAGAACAGGGCTATGGTGTCTTTCTTTGTAATACTGATGAAAACCCTGAGAAGGAGCAGTTTTATGTAGACCTATTACTAGACGAACGTGTTGCAGGTATCGTGATGGTTCCGACGAGAGAACAAGACACACCTTGTAAAGAAATTATTCATTCTGGGACGCCTTTAGTTGTAGTTGATAGACGTGTGTTAGACGTAGAGGTAGATACTGTTCTTACTGATAATAGAGAGGCAAGTTCTAAATTGGTGAAAGCCTTGATTGCACAAGGACACACATCAATAGCTGCTGTTTTACCTGACTTGAGAATTACAACTGGACGTGAAAGACATTTGGGAATGTTGGACGCACTTGCAGAGGCCAATATAGCTATGGATGAGGATAATCTATATATTGGACCGCCTACAGCAGAAGCAGGCTACGCCTTGACGAGAAAATTATTAGCGAAAAAAGTCTTGCCAACAGCACTTTTTGTGGGTACAAAATATATGTGTTTAGGTGCCTTAAAAGCTTTCCATGAAGCGGATATTCGCTTTCCTGAAGATATTACCTTAGCAGCATTTGATAAGTTAGATATGTTGCCCTACAAACCAAACTTTATTTATGCAGAACAACCTACCTATGACTTAGGAGAGTCTGCGGTCAAATTGCTTATGGAAAAGATAGAAAACCCTAGTAAGACAATACAATTTATCACCTTGTCTTCACGACTTAATATTTAGAAACAATCATGTTCATTTTTTGTGTAGTTCATTTTAGTGACTTGCACAATTTGAAAATCAATAACAGTAATAGTAGGAGGTTTTGTATAGAAAGAATTCTTAATTTTCATGAATCGCTAAAGGTTGAAAGACCAAATAGGTTGAAAGACTAAATTGTAGTACTTATATTTCTGGAAGGGAAATATTCATATGAAAAGACTTTTTGCTTTACTCGCCCTTGGGTTAGTTTTTAGCTTCTCCCAAGCACAATACGAAGGTATGGAATTAAATGTTCTTACCTTCACAGGTCCTCAAATTGCAGAACCACTTCAACGCCGTGCGCCTGAGTTCGAAGCATTAACTGGTGCAAAGGTTAATGTTACGCTTGTGCCGTTTAGTGACCTTTACCAAAAAGTATTGACTGATATGGCAACTGGCACCAACAGTTTTGATGGTTATGTATTTGCGCCACAGTGGATGGTTGATTATATTGTTCCTGGCTATCTTCAAGAAGTAACCGATTGGGTTGCTGCAGATGAAGCGCTCGAGTGGGATGATGTTGCACCATTCTTTAGAGAATTTAGTTCAACCTATGAAGGTGGCATTTATACAATTCCTTTAGATGGTGACTTCCAAATGGTCTACTACCGTACTGATGTTCTTGCAGAAGCTGGTTTAGACGCTCCAACAACTTGGGATGAGTATGTAGAAGTTGCTAAAGCAGTTCATGGTCAAGATATGAACGGTGATGGCGAAGCTGATTACGGTTCATGTATTGGTAAAGCACGTAACAACCAAGGTTATTGGTTCATTCACTCAATCGCTGGTGCTTACTTACAAAGTCAAGGCACTTCGCAAGGTGCATTCTTCAACACTGATGACATGACACCACTTGTAAATAACCCAGGCTTCAAAAGAGCGCTTGAAATCTATGCTGCAACAACAGAATTTGGTCCACCTGATGAATTAAACATCGGTGTTGGTGATACACGTGGTCTTTGGACTGCTGGCCGTTGTGCACTTACGCTTGACTGGGGTGACGTTGGTCCTCTAGCAATCGAAGAAGGTTCAAAAGCTAATGGTGTAACTGGCGCAGTTATTATGCCTGGTTCAACAGAAGTATATGACCGTGCTTCTGGCGAAATGGTTACTTGTACAGACGAAACTTGCCCACACCATATTGGTGGTGTAAACCATGCTCCATTTGCTGCTTTCGGTGGTTGGTCAGGTGCAATTAACGCTGCTTCAGATGACAAGTCTAAAGAAGCGCTTTACGCTTACTTCAGCTATATGAATCAGCCTGCACAGTCAAATGTTGACGTAACCATTGGTAAAACAGGTTTTAACCCTTACCGTACGTCACAGTTCCTCAACCGTATT
>CALHRJ010000131.1 GCA_938038395.1 uncultured Deinococcales bacterium
ATTAAGCGATGTTGCAGGGCGCACTTGATCATGATTAGAAATAAAGGTCGCTTGCTGCGCACCCTCTGGATACAGCTTTTGATCTTGCTTCAACATAAAGGCTAAATCTCTAGCACTCCGTTTTTGTAACGCACCTAAAACCTCATTGTAAATAGGATAGTTAAACGATACATCCAACATACCTTCAGTGTGGTACTTAGCAATGGTTATGCCATCTGTCCATGTTTCACCAACCAAAAAGGCGTCAGGGTCAACACTTTTAAGGTAACTTTGCATATCCGCTAACCAGGCAAAGTTTTCTGGCGTATTTCGAATGATGCCATCTTCGTTTTCAATTACGTGTTGAATCGCATCCACCCGAAACCCATCGACGCCAATGTCTAGCCAGTGTTTAAGAATCTCTTTTGTTTCAGCAACTACCGCAGGATTTTCCTGATTTAAATCAGGCATACCACTCCAAAAAAGACCAAGGTAGTAACCTGTTTCTTTTTTATGCCAAGCAGGAGCACCACTTACACCACGCCAACCAGGATTGTCTTCTCGCCATAAATAGTAATCACGAAAAGGTTGCTGATTAAGCTGCGCACGCCTAAACCAAGGATGTGCATCACTTGAGTGATTCACAACTAAGTCAATAATAACCTTTATATTGCGTTCTTTAGCAGCAGCAAGAAAGCTTTCAAAGTCTTTTATAGTGCCGTAGTCAGGGTGAATACCGTAGTAATCCGTGATGTCATAACCGTGGTAACTAGGGCTTGGATGAATGGGCATAAGCCAAATACCTGTCACACCTAACTCTTCTAAATAATCCAGTCTTTGCGTGATGCCATTAAAGTCACCAATTCCATCACCATCGCTATCTTGAAAACTACGTACAAATATTTCGTAGTAAACATCTTGCGCTGTTGCGACAGAATAAATTGAAACAGTAGTGAAACTAATTACGACTAAAAGTAGTTTAGAAAAGAATTTTGCAAATTTCGGTATTGTTTTATCAGTTTCTGTATACATTACAAATAGTATTCAGATGAATAGCTATGCTTTGCAATAACTACCATTACAAAATAAGAGGTTTGCCCCATCCAAGGTTGAAGTTTCAAAACCTTGCAAGGTGCGTTCTTATGAAATGAACTAATCTAATACTGCTACACCATAATAATTATTTAAGAAAGTCATTTGGAGACCTGTTTGACAATATCCAACAATTGATGTTTCATCCAAAAAATTCCAGCAAAAGTTTGTTCAATCTTATCTATAGTTGAGCAATACCGTATAACATAAGTTCTTTAACATTCTCCAATTTACTTTGTACTTTGACTTGGAAGGAACTAACCGCATCTAATGAGCAAATCATAGCCTAAGAAAAAGAAAGCTAAAAAGCCTAATAAATACGAAGAAAAGATTGCTTTCCCAGAACTTGAAGGTAAAAGTTTTGAGGAAACTGTTTCTATGTTTATGCGTGTTGAAAGACCTAAGCCTAAAGTTACAGAGAAGGCTAAGCCTAAAAAGTAACATAGACCATAACAATACAAAGCAAACGCCCCTCCTGTGAGAACGTCTGACAAGGGAGGTGTTTGCAGTTTGATAAACCACAAGCGTTTAGTTTGTATACTTTAGTAAGACAGTATCAACCATCCACCCCTAGTTATAGTTATTTGGAGTTGGTAATGAATCTACCTGATTGGGAAGAAATCATCGAAGATATACTTAAGCTAATTGAGGAACATTCTCAAGATAACCAAGAGTTTTTAGAGCAAAATACATCATCCTAATACTGTCTATAAGCCTGTGAACTCTCTCCCACAGGCTTATTCTTTTATCTGTAGCGCTACAAAATCAAAAATGAACCTACCTTAGACTTTCGATTGTACATTTGGGTCACATAAGTAAGTAGTTGCCCTTATTTATGTGACCGAGTACTAATGTTTAGCTTAGATATTGCTTCAACCTATAAAGGGAAGCACCCAAAATAGACATAAAAAAACTCCCAACCGAAGCTGGGAGTTTGAATTTATAAGTTTATTACCTTTGCAGGTTTAAAAACTTGACTTAAGAACCTGCGTTGGTTACAACGACGTTAGCTGCTTGAGGACCTTTTTGTCCTTGTTCTGTATCGAATTCTACTTCGTCACCTTCATATAGGTTACGGAAGCCGTCGCTCTTGATTGCTGAGAAGTGTACGAATACGTCTTGGTCACTACCGTCTTGCTCGATGAATCCAAAACCTTTATCGCCGTTAAACCATTTTACTTTACCTGTTGCCATTGTATTACTTTCCTTATCTGCCGCACGCATCTTAAAAAACAAGTTTTTAAATGTAGTGCCGCATTGTTACAGTTGAATCGTAATAATTTAAGTAGCTTTGCTACTGTAATTCAACTATCGAATTCACTTCTAAGCTCATGTACTAGACACTTGTCATGTAACAATCAATAAGAAGCTTGTTCAAATCACTAAAAAATCTTTAACTTTTCAGCGGTAATGTAACTATACAAGTATTTATTATGAGAATTCAGGCACTTTCGGCAAAGTGTCGTTCTAAAGGCGAGGATATTGTCTAAAACGATTAGCTTCGGCAGTAAGAAAAACACTTCCACGATTTGTTGCTGGCTCAACAAATCGGCGAACGGAGGTGAGTAAGAACAAACCCATTCACTGTGGGTCAACATTCGGTAGCAACGCTGGAAGTATCCAAAATGGGTTGAACTAAAGAAGTATTGAAGCTATGAGATTATTGAAATGGTTTGAATCAAATCAATGCCTTTGGATGTTCATTTAATTCCGATAGTTTAAGCCTTTAAAAGCATTTGCAAAT
>CALHRJ010000132.1 GCA_938038395.1 uncultured Deinococcales bacterium
AGTGTTGCTATGATTGAAAGTATTACAGGAAAAGCCTTATTGGCCGATGATACAACCTTGGCTCGAGGCATAACACTGCGTAACCCATATGTTGACCCAATTTCCTATTTGCAAGTGGAATTATTGCAGCGTCTTAGAAGCCTTTCATCAGACGAGAATACTATTGATGAAGCTAAAGAAGATGAAGAACGCAAAGAGCTCGAGTCTGCAGTACTCATTAGTTTGATAGGTGTTGCTGCGGGGATGCGAAATACTGGTTAAGCAACTGGTTAAACAATAACGTGTTTTTAATCGTTACGTCAGCTTCTAAACGTTTTAATGCACTTCTAAGCAAGCTTTACGAATGATTCAATCATGAAGAAGCGTATCTAGCCAGTTCTTAAGAGGTCTTAATAGTTCTTAATTGACCTAATTTATAGGACATAGCTGGATAATTCTCACATGATTTATAAAGTTCATGAGATAGGATAAGACTATGTCTATGTTACTTAGTGGAGGACCTGTACTACTTATCTTTATTCTGGTGATGTTGTTAATCTCGATCTATGCACTTTATGTGTTTTTTGATAGATTGTGGCAACTCTCGCGAGAACGTTTAGATGGGGACAGGCTAATGGATTCCGTCAATGCAGCGATTGATTCAAGAGATGTCGATGCAGCACTTGCCGTTTGTGATGAACACGGGGGACCAATTGGACGTGTGCTTGAGTATGCACTCACACGCTTGCCATTTGGTAGAACGGCTGTCGAAGCTGCATTTCAAGAAGCAAGTATCGAAGAAGAGCAGCGCTTAACCAAAGGCTTACGCTCACTCGCAACTATTGCACAAATTGCACCTTTACTGGGTCTACTTGGCACAGTACTGGGTATGATTGTTGCTTTTAACAATTTTTCAAGCCAAGGTGTGAATTCTGTTCAGTCAGTGGGAACAGGTATCAGTACCGCACTTATTACCACAGCAGCAGGCCTTATTATTGCTATTCCTGCATTGATTGGTTACAACTTTTTATCTGGAAAAGTCGAACTTATATTGTCTGAGATTGACAGACGTCGTGAAGAATTTATGGGACGTGTTGCACAGGTGGTTTCTGCTCGTAAAACGACCAGTACAAGCGTTAGCAACACTGCACATGATGATTTGTTGGGAGATAGGCATGAGCCAATTAGGCCGCCAAGGTAGTTCTCGCAGACGTGGTCGCAAGTCTGCTTTAGGTCAAACCATCAATCTGGATTTAACACCGATGGTAGATGTTATCTTTTTGCTTATTATTTTCTTTTTGGTCACAACGACCTTTGTTGAATCTGAAGCAGGCATTCCAATTGATTTGCCGTCGGCACCTAGTGCAAGTGTAAGTGTTAATGATTTGCCGACAGTTACGATCAATGAAAATAGAGAAATCCTTGTCAATGATGAAATCATCACGACTGAGGAACTTAGTGCTGTTATGAAAGATGAGCTGACCCGTACAGGCTTGACAAATGTAGTTTTAAGAGCAGATAAGTCAGTACCTCATGGTATTGCAGTTGAAGTGATTGATTTGCTCAAGCAAGCTGGTGCTCAACGAATTAGTATTGCAGCGGGGGAATAAGCGTTATGTTTAATTTTGATCGCTATAGTCAACTTTTTTCAAGTGTTGGAGAAGGTCGCAGACGCAGACGTGCATTTTTAACGTCTGTGTTGCTCCATTTATTAGCCCTACTAGCGTTAATTGCTTTTATTCTATTTCCAAGATTGCAACGCCCACAAGAAAAGTATTTGGTTCTTGAAGTAGGCACGCCAGCCTTAGCAAGTACCTTCACAAACGCAGCAGCAGCAGATGCTAACGCACCTGTGAGTGATCAGGTAGATGTTGCTGCAGAGAATTTAGGTGTAACACAAAGTGCTGAAGCACCTGAAGCAGCTGGCGCTGAAAATCCTGTTGAAGTTTCAGAACAAGCTGCTTTTGATGCCTCAAGTGATTCAACTGAACAGGCAGCTGCGAGTTCACAAACAGAAGAAACACCATCTCTTGCAGAGCCTCTAGTCGTACCAGTAGAACAACCCGTAGCTACAGCGCCACAAGAATCACAACCTGTTGTTGAACCTGTGGAAGAAGCTGTAAGTGAAGTTACCGCTGTGCCTATTGAAGAGGCAGTCACACCTGTCAATGAGATTGTAGAAGCACCTGAATTTTCGGAAAATACAGAATTTGAACTTGATACACCTTTAGAGGTAAATCAAGAAGCTGTTAGTGCGCTGATTCAAGCGCAGGAAGCTTTAACATCAACTGAGGTTGCTGATGCACCTTTGGCTACAGAAATCTCTGATCAGGCTGCAGCTCAGCTAATCAATTTACAAGAATCGCTTTTGCAAGAACCTGAAGACGCACAAGCAGAGCAAGTTGCTACAGAAACTGAAGCTACTGAGGCTGAACAAGCCAGTGTAACTTTAGGTGAAACTGCTGATGAAGAAACAGAAGTAGTCGATGTCATAACAGAAGATCCTGTTGAAGCAGAAACGGCGGCAACTGAAGAAGTGGTTGAACCTGTTGAAGCTCCAATTGAAGAAGCAACGGCCTCTACAGATAATCCTCAAACTGAAGAACAAACAGCAACTGCACCTGATTTGAGTGAAGGTCTTTCTGCAAGCCCTGAAATAACAGAGCAGTCGAATAGACTTTCTGCTGCTTCTCGCTTGAATAGTTTGCGGGATATGTTTCGTAATACGCCAAACGAAGAATTTACTCCGCCAGAACCAGAAGAAGTTGTCGAAGAAGTAGTAGAAACAGAAACTATTGCGCCAAGTCAGATGTTTGTTGTGCCGATGGATGCACCACCAACGCCTGAGGAGCAGGAAGTTGTAGAAACTCCTGCTGAAGACGTAGTTGAAGCGCCTGAAGTTACCGAAGTACCTGTTGAGGAAGTTGTAGAAGAAGCAGAAGTTGCTGAACCAGTTGTATTAACAACGCAACCACTCGAAGAAACAATGCGACCGTTAGCAGACATTATGAATGTTCAGCCTGGTGATGTATCTGGTATTGGACTGGCAACTGAAAACCCAAGCAGCGAAGCTTCTGAAACACCCTCTGATGCTAGCGAAAGTGCTGAGGGTAACCCTGAAGTTCTTGTCTTTAGTGAAGATAACAATGCAAATAGTAATTCAGAAAATGTCGAAGGCGATAATCTAACTGGTTCTGCCAATGTTCCAGCTGAAACAGCGCCTGAAGGTGGTACTGATAGTATTGCTAGACAAACAGGTGAACCAACAGATAACCCTGATCCTGACGCTTTAGGACTGGCTGCTGGACCTGATGGTTCTCTCTTTCCTACAGGTGCACCACTACCTCCTGAGCCTTTTACGATGACCAAAGAGCGTCCGCTGGCAG
>CALHRJ010000133.1 GCA_938038395.1 uncultured Deinococcales bacterium
CCGATAAAGAAAAGACAGTGCAAGACGTCGCGGGACTGCCTGTCTATCATATGGATGACCTAAATAAGGTCATCAAAGAAAAAGGTATTGATATCGGATTTATTACTGTTCCGTCAGAGGCGGCACAGGACGTTGCAGACACACTTGTGGCTGCGGGAATTCGTGGGATTTTGAACTTCGCACCTACGGTGATTGAAGTTCCCACAGAAGTTCACGTCGAAAATGTAGATTTTTTGGCAGGGCTAAAGCGCCTTTCTTTCTACATTATAAATCCGCAACTCAAGGAGGAATTGAGTATATGAGATTGGTCAGAAGTTTTTTTTCTATGTTGGTGCTGATAGTAATGTTAGCACTAGTGGCAGGGTGTAGCTCTGATGGTTTTGGAGCAACGAGCATACTGCCAACAATGGATGTTAATGTTCAAGTATCACCATTACAGTTTACTGCCACAAACGGTGCTGAAGGCGGCGTAAGTTTTGAGTCGAGTGATATCTCAATTACTGTAAATGCCAAAGCAGGTTCAGTTGGTGGCTATATTAGTAGTTATAGCATTGCATATTCTTTTGCTGATGGCTCGGCTGTTAGTGCTGGTAGTAGTACAGTTCGTAGCGGTGGCTTAGGTTTGAGAATTGAGCCGGGAGTAAGCTGTGCTTCTTCTGGTGGTGCTGAGGGAGAAACAACATCGACAACAAAGTGTGATGTAATAACTTCAAAAGCAAATTTTGCTCCTGGACCAGCAGCAACTGCTACAGGAGTACAGGGTGTACCAGCAGAATTAGCATATTACTATTGGTGCAATTATAGGGTAGATGTTGGCGCAAAGGCGCTGCTTACACTTAGCGGGGTAAGCGATCTTGGTCAGACATATACATGGCGTGGAGAAATTGCTGTTGATTCTAACGGTGATTTTTTACCAGCTAATTTGTCTAAACCGAGTATCTGCGAAGGGGCATAATCGTGAAAACAATTAAATTTTTGGGCGGCTTTACGTTGTCCTTTGCCATTTTACTGTTTATTATCACTTCTTGTAATACTAATAGTGGTTCTACAAATATCATAGATAATAAACCAGAGGTTGGCATTACGAAAATTCACACAACAAAAGTGGGCTCAACAAGTGCAAATATTGTTGCACCTATTGGCGAAGTGAATATCGAAGTGAATGCATCTAGTGCAAGCTTACTTAGTCCAATTGATAAAGTAACTGTTTCTGTAGTTGGTGGTTCGCAAAAAGGTGAAGATGATTCAGCTCCATTCATTATTCCACTTAACTTTGCTACTGAGGGTGAATATGAACTTGTAGCTAAAGCCATAGATAAAAATGGACTTACAAGTAATGAGCAAACTATTAAAGTCACTATTGTTAGTGGGCAAGATACTGATGGACAGGTTAGCAATGCACAACCTAAAGCAGAATGGAAAACACCTGTTCAAAGTGAAACTGTAAGTGGCAACGTAATTTTAGAAATCGAAGCAACTGATTTAAATGATCCTACGATTTCTGCTGATGACGGTAGCATTAGTAAAGTGGAGTTTTTTGCTGGTTCGCATTTACTTGGTGAAGGCGATTCTCCAAGTGCAAACCTATACCGAATGCAATGGAATAGTGCAGGACAAACACCAAAAGGGACAGTGTATTTTGATGGTGAGTGGGACCTAACTGCTGTAGTCACAGATAATGACGGTTATACAACATCTGTTACACAAAAAGTTAAGTTAGATAATGCCGTTTCGCCACCAGATATTCAAGCAAATATAGTTAGTGGTGACATAGTACCAAGGCCTAGTCAAAATGCAGACTGTACAGCGAATGCACGTACTCCAGAAAATGGATGTTACTCAGGAATAATTACTGTAAAAGCTGCAGTTCAAGATGAGACTGGTTCTGCTACCGTAACCTTAAAGTGGAAAAATATTCCAACACAAGGAAGTGTTGCGCAAGGTGGTGTGGTCGGTACTAAAAACCAAGCTCCTTACACCTTCGAATTTAATACAAAAGATCTTGCAAATAATGAAGTAATAGTATTCTATGCAGATATAGAGATTCAGAACTATAGTGTACCGGGTACTGAATCAAATGCAATCGCAATTTTTAATGCTTCAAGTGGCAGTACGAATGTATTGCCTGCTGTTAGTGCAAGTTGGCCTCAACCTACGTTGTCTGTAGTGAGTGGAACAGATATTGTTCTAGAAGTTACGGCAAGCGATAGCGATGGTACTGTGAAAGATGTTGAATTTTTTGCAGGTTCTATTTCTTTAGGTAAAGCGACATCTCCAGAGAGAAATAAATGGCGCTTATCATGGGATAGTACCCAGCCAGCTGCATCGGGTGAAGTATTTATAGATGGTAGATGGGAATTAAAAGCTGTTGCAACCGATGATCAGGGTGAGACAAGTGAATCCTATAAAACGGTAACCCTTAACAATGCTCCTGAGAAACCAGAACTTAATGCAGAAGTTAAAATAAAAAATATTAAACCAAGTCCTAAGATACTCATTGACTGTGAAGCAAATGTAAATGACGATCCAGATTTTGATCCTGCGTTACTTGGATGTTTTACAGGTTCCATAACGATTGACGTAACTGTAACTGATGAAACAGGTGAAGCTGAAGTATTGCTAAAGTACTTTAATAAATCTCAAAGTGAAGGCAATGTCATTGGTAAATCAAATGCTTGGCCGTACAAATTTGAATTTGACACAACCAATCATCGAAATGGTGACAGAATCACCTTCAGCGCTGTCATTAGCTCAGGAGAATATAGTGTTCAAGGTCAGGTTTCTGATGAGATTGTAATCTACAATGAAGTATTACCACCTGTTCTTACAATTATTAGTCCAGGTGCTGGCGTTGATGATATCAATGGTTTGATGGATGTAAAAGTTGCTGTCGATAACTTAACGGGTAATGACTATACATTAGATCTAGATGGAGACAATGAAGTTAACCATAATAATAATGCTTCTGAAGGTATTCTTGTAGAGTTCTTACTTCAAGACGGTAACGGAGAGAATAAACTTCCAGTTGCTGATGAGCGTATTAGTGATGTTAATTTGATTCAAACAATGTTTGCAGAACTGGATAATAAGTATGAAACACCGCAAGGTTTTGATACCTCAAGTTATGCTAATAGAGAGTATATCCTAAAGGCAACTGCACAGTTTAAACGAATTTCAACAGGTGAAGTCTTCACGCTTGAGGATGAAGTTAAGATTCGTACCAAGAATAGTGGACCTGTACCACCGTCGGTACTTATTCTTAGTCCTGTAAATGATCCAAATGGTGATCCTAGAATGATTCGTGATCCTTCTGATGCCTATATTGTTATGCAAGGTACTGATGACAAGGGTATTGTTCATATGGAGCTTGAAGTATTTACAGGTGACTTACAATATGACGAAACACCTTCTAGATTTGTTAAGGCTTTTGCAGAACCTGTTTTATATACAAAAGCTGCGCTTCCAGTAAATTATAATGCCCATCCTTATCTTCCGAACAGTCCAGCGAATACTGATTATATTGTTCGTGTCACAACAGAAGACAGTGATGGAAATAGGACGCACCAAGATACAAAGGTTCGTTTAGATAGAGATACACAATCACCTTACTATCTGGTGCAAACTGGACCTGACATAGACGGTGATGGTTCTCCTGATAGCACTTTAAATAAGTTTAATTCTGTTGCTACTTTTGCAGTTGTGAAACAAGGAGGTACTTTAGATGGTACTGAGAGGTTTGATCACCTTGTTAAGCTAGATGGAGAGGCTTCTTATACGCCATATACAGATACAAGTTCTGAAAATTCAACGTTCCCTGTTGGCTTAAGTGTTGAGAAGCAAACTTATTATGTTCAAGCACAAGTTATTACAGAAGACGGACATGTTTACACAACCAACAGGTTGGGTGTTATTCGTGACGATGATTCTTTCTAAATTAGGAAACTGCTAATTTGAAATAGCAAAGCGCCTTCCAATCTGGGAGGCGCTTCTTCTATATACTGTTGGGTATGTTTGAGATTGTAAAAGATGATTTAAAAGATTTTGAAGCTGCCCTACGATTACAGTTAGATTCGTCAGTAGCTTTTATAGATGCAATTAGTGAAGACTTGGTCAGTGCTGGTGGGAAGCGTATACGTCCATCGCTTGCTTTTATTGCTGGCAAGATGCTGGGAGCAAAACAGGAATCTGCTATGACAGTTGCGCTAGCTGTTGAGTTACTTCATTCGGCCTCGTTGCTTCACGATGATCTGATAGACAATGCAGATATGCGTCGTGGAAAAGAAGCTGCATTTCGTCGTTATGGCAATGTTGTTAGTGTGTTTTCTGGTGACTTTATGTTGGCTAAAGTACTTGGATTATTAGCGATTGCAAATAATTCTGAGTTTACAGCACTTATGTCACAGACTGCTGCGGATATTTGTGAGGCTGAGGTTTTACAGTTTCAGATGGCTAGTCTTGAGACCTATTCGATGGAGAACTATCATCAAATAATCACGGGTAAGACAGCTGTTTTAATTAAAGCTGCACTTGAAGGTGTCGCTATATTAGGTGGGGCGAATTTAGAGGAGCAGCATGCTCTCAAGGAATTTAGTTTAGCCTATGGGCGTGCTTTTCAGATGCAAGATGATTACTTAGATCTGTTGGGTGATGAAAAGCAATTAGGTAAGCCGATAGGTGGAGATTTGCGTGAGGGTAAGGCGACTTATACTGTGCTTAAACTGCTGCTCGAGCGCAATTCAGCAGAAGCTCAAGAAATTTTGAGACGCCATGCAGCTGGAGAAAACGATGTTGCTTTGATGCAAGAGTTGGTTCAAACTGCAGGTATAGATATTGAGGCAAAAAAGGCTATTGTCGAAGAGGCAGAACGTGCCCAAGCTGCCTTATCGATTTTCCCTGAGTCAGAGGCCAAACAAGTGTTGATGGAGCTTGCACAGCGTGAGCTCGAGCGTGCAAAATAAACTAGAGAAAGCAAATATTAAATAATCTTTAGCTCAAAAATTCACTAACAGTTAACAATTGAATTCTTAGTACCTTTATCATTTGGTACGAGTCCTTCAGCCTCAGCGTCACTCAGCCAGAACTCCTGACCATCGCGAAGGATTCTATACCTGAACTGGTACTGTTTACCAGTATCAACTTCTTGCTCTAAACGCCACATGCCCCGATTGAAACCGTCAATTTTGACAGGTTGCCAGTTGTTGAAATCAGCAACAAGCTCAATACTTGCGACTTCGGTATTATTAGCAGGAATTTCAAATACTAGTGTGCATTTGTTAGCTGATGTATGGATTTTATGAATCATGATGAAACCCTTTCTTTAGGCTTGTTTTTAATAATGAACTTGGAGGATAATGAATTCCTCGACCCTTGCTTCGAATTAGATTTTTAGAATCAATGTGACTCTAAGTCACAATATTTCATATTGATACATCGTCAACTTGCTGCAATGCTGTTCATTTACTTTATCAACTCGCTACTCTGGCAAGCAAAGTAGTCAGTAGCCTGATTTTCACTTAAGTAGAATGACCTTTGTCATATATGAGGTGTCACTAGACCATAAAAAATCGGATACTTAACGGCATCCGATTTTTCTTTTATTAGTTTAAAAATTTACGAATTACTCTGAACTACTGTCTCCATCGGCACTAGAAGCATCAGTAGGCGCTGTTGAAGTAGCTGCAGGTTTAGCCGCACTACTTGTACCACTGCCAGAAATTACAGAAGCAGGTTTAGCAGCTTTTGCACTGTTGCGGTCTTGAATAAATTTCCAGATAAAGTAAACAGCAATAACAACAATAGCGATAAGGAGAAGGAAGCGGACAGGTAGCCATATCCAACCTGCAAGTTTGGTTGATAACCAACCAACTGCTTGAAGGACATAACCTAAAACCCAAAGGAGGCCAGTGCCAATTGCAAGCGCAATAATGCCAAAAATGGCTAGTTCTACGATTTCTTGGAAGGAACGATTCATACCTTTAAGTATATCAGTAAATAACTTCACACGTCATGGTTGAATAACCTTATTTTGAGCTTGAGATAATCGCTTTTATAGTTTATGTGGATAAGGTGAATATTGAGGCTTGATTGCTAAACTAACCCACTGTGTCGTTCTGAGTACATGCTATAAAGGACAGTAATGGCAAAGACGCACGCTAAACGACGAAAAAATGGAAAAAATTGGCAGCACCAAAAGGATCAAAGGCTCACAGAAGTTATTTTGAAACCTGAGCGTATGTTGCACCGTGGTATGGCGCTTGGACGTCTTGAGAATGGACAAATTGCTTTGCTACAAGGTGCTTTGCCAGATGAGACCGTTCGTGCCGAAGTTGCTAAAGTTAAAGGTGTCTTTCAAGGACAAGTCTTAGAAGTACTTGAAGCAAGTCCTTTTCGTCGTACAGAACAGCCCCAGCATCCTGGTTTGGACTATGGTTTTATTGATGATGCACACCAGCTTGTGCTGAAAGCTGATGTAGTTCAAGATGTTGTGAATAGGCAAGGTGTTGTACTAGATAATTTATATAATCCAAATTCCTTTGCTGTACGTGCTGCGCCTAATGTATGGAACTACCGTTATACCGTTCAGCCTGCAGCGTCTAAAGAAGGGTTGGGCTATCGTAAATCACAGAGCCACGAATTAGTGTTGCTTGATAGCGATCCTGTGGCACATCCTGCTATAAACGCAGTTTGGCCAAAAATACAAGATTACTTACCCACAGAAAAAGCCAAAGGCTTGATGGAGATAGCTTTTAGGGTAAATGATGACAATGAAGTTTTAGCTTGTTTGATTGCTCGAGCCTCACTCCGAAACTACATGGAGTTAGCACATGAGCTTGTGGATAGTCAGGTACTTGCTGGGGTTAGCTATAGCCAGTTTGATTCTAGAGGTCGTTTTTATACTGCAGTTGAGCGGTTGGCAGGTAAGCGCCGATTAGGTCTGAAGATTGGTGATGCTAAGCTTAGCGTGAGTGCTAGTGAGTTTTCGCAACCGAATCCAGAGGCTGCGGGTATTTTGTTTCAAACCTTGAAGCAGTGGATTGAAGGCTTAGGGCTTAGCGGTCATGCAGTTGATTTATTTGGTGGTAGTGGGGTTATTGGCTATCATTTGAAGGACTTATTTGAATCGGTTACGGTTTTGGATATTAGTAGCTCGAGCCTCAAACTAGGTGAACAAGAAGCCACTGAGCAGGGTATCAGCAACCTTCATTTTAAAAAAGTCAATGCTAAGCATCTAAGTGCCGAAGAAATAGCAGACCTCTCCCTGCTTTGTGTAGACCCGCCACGTGCAGGGTTATCAAAAGAGTTAAGAAGCGCGATTGCTCAAGCAAAACCAAGCTATTTAGCCTATGTTTCTTGCGATATCACAACATGGGCAAGAGATGTAGCTTCATTGGGTGAACAAGGCTTTGATCTTATAAAGATGGAAGCTTTTGACTTTTATCCCCAAACACATCATATAGAAATGTTGTCACTACTCAAATTGAGAGGCTAAAGCTATTTTCTATGCCTACTCTGTATGCCTAACTTTATGCCTAACTTTCTATGAACGGCTTTTGGTTATTTAATGAAGTTTAGAAACATCAAATAGTCTGTTTGTCTTTGATATAGTCATAAAAGTATTCTCTGATAAGAGTTTAAGTAATAACGGGTGCGTCCCAGTCAGGGTTGAAAATGGTTTTAGCACAAATAGAAGTTTTTTCGCTTTTTAAAAAACTTCCAAGGTGCGTTCTTGTTAACTAGAATAATCTAATGATTAGCTTAGATATTCGTTCAACCTATGGCGGGACGCACCCAGTAATAACTTGTCATTTGAGTTTTAGTAGTTTAAATAGGTATTATTTGGATAGGATTTTATATCTTCATTTAGATAGTGTAGGCTTAATTTAACGATTTAAATTGAAATCGCTAATAGTAAACGAAAAATGGAATCTATAGGG
>CALHRJ010000134.1 GCA_938038395.1 uncultured Deinococcales bacterium
AAACCTAGGTACAGATCTCTCGCTGGTTTGTATACCAAAGTATGCTTTTTCTTGCATGCCTAGTAAACTTGCAAAAACACTGCTAGGAAAACTCTCGACCGCATTGTTGTAGTCATTGACTGACGAATTAAAAAAACGTCGCGCAGCAGCAATTTGATTTTCGATATCAATAAGTTGTACTTGTAAATTGCGAAAGTGGCTATCTGCTTTTAATTCAGGATATTTTTCTGAGAGTAGAAAAATCTGCTCAACATC
Source organism: uncultured Deinococcales bacterium (assembly GCA_938038395.1). GTDB lineage: Bacteria > Deinococcota > Deinococci > Deinococcales > Trueperaceae > CALGZD01. The sequence goes on from CALHRJ010000134.1 coordinate 256, forward strand.
TTGTGAGAGTCCTGTCTCGGCTTGAAAACGTCTTCCCAAATTACTACGGTTACGCAGTGCCTGTGATCGCATTTCAGCGATGTGTCGATACAAGTTTTGTTCATGTGCTGCATAGCCACGGACAGTTTCAACCAAATTAGGAATAAGGTCATACCGTTTTTTGAGCAAAACATCAATCGTGCTAAAGGCAAAATCAGTTTGATTTCGTTTAACTGCAAGAGAGTTAAGACTGTATATTGAAAAAATTACTAATGCTGTTACTACACCTAATGCTACCATCATCCTGCAAGAAGTATAGAGCTGATTCAAGCACAACAATGTTACAGGATGTTGCTAAAAACAAGCATTCATATCGCTAGGATAAAACGATAATATCTTATTAATGACCTAGCAGAATGCTAGAATCTACAATGCAGCTTTTAACTAAATGCAGCTTTCAACTCAAGGTTTAATATTGACATAGCTCTAGATCAGTAAAACTTCTTGTTAACACTTCATTCATTTACTAAGGGTTTTTTAAGCTCTTTTCATGCTTGCTCTACAAAATCTCGCATCAAGTTTGCTTTCACATTAACGTAACGCTAAACCACTAAAATCATTATCGATACCTGAGTAGCTTGTAGTAAGGCTAAATTCATTCACATTCTCACAGCACTGATATTTAGGCATTACTTCAATAATGAAAATGTAGGTTCTCAAGCTACCTTTGGTTCGATGGCTCTGTGTAAATTGTGTGACAATAATAGCTCTATAGTAACCTGCAAGCGTTAATGTTAGTTGAACTAACATTAGTCAAATAACAGCTGCTGCAATTTAAAGCAGCAGTTCATTCTTGGAGATGGTTGTGGCAGTCTTAGTTCCAAACGTAGTGGTACCAGCAAACAAAAGGCTCGAGCTTACCGTGATCTCCAAAGCAAATAGTGCTCTAGAAAATGCACTAAAACAGCTAACCGCTGTCCAGATAACCCAACAAACAACAAAATCTCTTGCCAATCAGACTCATTCACCAACCACAATATTATATGATTTGCAGTTAGGAACCGACCAACTAGCTATGCTTGTTAGTCAATTTCCAAACACAGCAATCATAGGTCTTATTGACGAAACCTTTACTCAAAATAGCTTTGTCAGTGAGCTATTTTCTTTAGGTCTAAATGATTACCTTGAGCTATCTGAAATTACTGACACGCTATTAGAAAAGATAATCCAAAAAGCCATATACCGCCTTGAGGCAGCCAGTCAAGCCAATTTAGCTCTTAGCACTACTAAGGCAAAGTTCGAAAAAGAGCAGAGTCTCCCGTCAACTCAGATAATTTCACCAGAACAACAAAAATTAATTGATGAATCATCATTTCGAGCTGAGCTACATACTCTCATGCGCGATATATTATCCACTGGTCAAAATGAAGGTATAGGTATCTACCAAACTATGCTTGAAAAAGCTGTCGCAATTATTCCTGGCGCTCAAGCAGGTTCAGTTGTGCTTCAAGTTCCTGATGGTTACGAATTCGTTGCTGCTGTAGGCTTTAACTTAGATATTCTATCTAGTATCCTTTTTGATATTAAAGACTTCAAGAATCTAGATTGGACCGAACCTAAGATAACTAAATACGATGATGCTTGGGAGGTTGTAGATTATTACAAACGAGATGTTTTTGCTCGTTCAGGTCCAGTAGATAAAATTAAGGCAGCACTTTCGATACCTATCATTAAAGATGATAATGTTGTTGTTATCTTTAATTTAGATAATTTTGACACAGAAGATGCCTTTAATGAATCATCTACAAGTATGGCGCAAATGTTCGCAACCCAAGTTGGCGCACTTTGGCAACGGATCCAACTAGAAGAAACCTTAAGATATGAACAACGAAAACTAGCCCATGAGGCATCCTTTCGAGCTGAGTTAAACAGCTTAATGGGAGATGTGCTATCACAATCCAGTGATGAAAAAATCTACCAATCTATGTTGGAAAAAGCGGTCGAAATCATTTCTGGTGCAGAAGCAGGTTCGATGGCAATTTTGACAAAAACTGGCTACCGCTTTGTTGCTGCAGTTGGCTTTAACTTAAAGATTTTAGCCAGCACTATTTTTGATCTTAAAGATTTCCGCCCACCAGAAAATTGGTCTGAGCCTATTCTTAAATCGTACTTTGAGGAAGACTGGTATCGTTTAGATAAACACAAACAAGATGTTTTTATCAATGCTGGTCCTTCTGACGCTATTCAATCATCACTATCTATACCCATCTTCAAAGATGATGATATTGTTGTTATCTTTAATCTTGACAGTTTGACTTCAGAAAATGCTTTTGATGATGCTTCTATAAGCATGTCACAAATGTTTGCAACTCAAGTTGAAGCATTGTGGCAACGCTTTGAGTTAGAAAAAAACCTTGTCGCTAATGAAAATCGATATAGAGAGTTATTTATTGATGCTGACCGAAGTAACAAAGAGCTCGAGCTACTCGATAAATTACAACATGCCATTGCCAACAAGCTCGAGCTCAATGATCTTTACGAAACAGTTGCTAAAACAATAACACATACATTCAATTTTACGACTGTTGCCATTGGATTAATTAAAGGAGATAGTGTTATCCGTGTTGCAACCTATGGAAAATTTGATAAAGACGCTATTCCAGTCCTGCCAGTAAACCAAGGCATAACTGCAAAAGTTATTCAAAGTCAAAAAGCTGAACTGGTTGAAATACTTTCAGAACATCCTGATGTTTTAGATAAACACAATAAGCGCAACAGCTCTTTACTTGCAACACCTTTTTTTACCAATCAAAAAATCCTGGGCATCCTGTACATTGAAAATACCGATAGAAAACTTCAACAGGCTGATCTTGAACTTATTCAAAAAGTTATCGATCAACTAGAGCTTGCCATCGAAAACGCATACCTACACGAACAAGTTAAAGCAGAACTTGCTCGTATGCATGCACTCCATAAAATCAATCAGTCGATTCACGAAGGTCATGATCTTAAAGACTTAACACAACAGGTTATACAAATCACTAGAGATACAGTGAATGCACGATGGGCAATTCTCTATAAAATAGACTTTAAAAACAAAATCATAGAACATATTGTGACAAGTGAGGTAAGCAAAAACCCACTTAATCCTTTAAACTTTGACCAACTTCAAAATGGTTTAACGGGTTGGGCTATTGAGCATCAAGAGTTAGTGTTCATTGCAAACGGGACTGATGATACTAGAGAACATGTTGATGTGAGGCAGGCACGGCTCGAGCTTGGGTTTGGCTCTGTTATTGTTGCGCCACTGATATATCAAAACGAAGCACTTGGTGTCATGGCACTTATCAATCATATTGATGATGTTGACTACAACGACAGTGATATCCAAATGGTTCGTCAAGTGAGTAGTCAAGCTTCACTTGCTTTAGCCCAACATCAACTCAGGCAAAAAATTGAATATCAAGCCTTCCATGATGTTGTTACTGGTTTACCTAACCGCTTTCTTTTTGAAGACCGCCTAAAGCAGACTTTAGCCCATGCAGAACGCTATGATTGTCAATTCGCTGTATTGTTCTTAGATTTAGATGGGTTTAAACATGTCAATGATACTTTAGGTCACGATATTGGTGACCTACTCCTGACAGAAGTAGGTAATCGCTTAAGTAAAATTATCCGCAAAAGCGATACGTTGGCACGCATGGGTGGCGATGAGTTTGCAATCATTCTTAATAAGCTTGAGAACAATGAAGACGCTATTCGGATTGCACAAACCTACCAACTCGCCTTGCAAGAAGTTTTTATTATTGAGGAACAAACACTTTTTATAGGTGGCAGCATTGGCATAAGCAACTATCCAAAAGACGGTCAAGATATCAGTACACTTTTAAAACACGCAGATACTGCGATGTATGAGGCAAAAGCCTTAGGAAAAAACCGTGTGCAATCATTTAGCCAAAATCTGGCTGATAGAAATTTAGAAAAGCTCGAGCTTGAAACACGTCTACGTGAAACTATCAAAGCAAATAACTTTGAACTTTATTATCAACCAAAAATTGATTTGGATAGTGGCCAATGCATAGGTTCAGAAGCACTCATTCGCTGGTTTGACCCAGTTCTTGGATTTGTTTCACCAGAAAAGTTCATACCCATTGCAGAAGAAAATGGCTTGATAACCATACTTGGAAACTGGATTACGAATGAAGCTTGTCGTCAAACTAAAGCTTGGCATAAAGCAGGTTTATTAACAACAACTGCTATCAACATTTCTTCTATACAATTTGAACATCCACACTTTGTGCTAGACCTTAAACAGGCTTTAGAAAGACACAACCTATCGCCTCAATATCTTCAGCTTGAAGTTACTGAAAGTATGGTTATGCAAGATGTCGATATAGTTATCCAACGTTTACAAGAACTGAGAGAACTTGGTGTGAGCATTGCTATTGACGACTTTGGAACTGGTTATTCATCTTTAAGTTATTTACAAAATTTACCTTTAGATAATTTAAAAATTGATCGCTCATTCGTAGATTTAATGGACAAGCATGAACACCAAAAAAATCTTGTGCAAACAATCATTTCCCTAGCTTCAAACTTTAACCTTAACGTTATCGCAGAAGGTGTTGAAACTGAAACCCAAATTAACCTACTAAAAGAAATGGGTTGCCAAACTGCACAAGGCTACTATTTTTCAAAACCTGTTTCTGCTAAGGAAGCTATGGCTGTAATGCAAAGCTTTGGAACATCAATCTAGACAGTCAGGTGTCAGGTACTGATTGTTATTTTAACTAAGTTCCACAATAGGTAACACATTGCGGTGTACCTTCAGGTGGGGGACTAGCAAAATCTTCTTTTCCACCAACTTCAGAATATGGCTGATTAAGTAGGTCTAAAAGCTCCTCAAATGGTTTTAAATTTCCTTTTTCAGACGCTTCCTTAAGTGCAAACTCAACCTTATGATTACGAGGTATATAGATAGGATTTACTAAATCCATCTGCTTAGCAATAGAATCAACTGCGACTTGCGAGCTTTCAATCCGTTCTTGCCAACTTCGTAGCCACGTATTAAAGTTTTCTGGGACTGTGAATAAACTCTGGACTTGTTCAACATCACCTTGAGTAGCTTTTGATAATGAACGGAAAAACTGCGTATAGTCAACATGGTCGTTTTTCAATATTTCGAAAAGACTATTTATGAGTTCCTCGTCACCATCTTGTAAAGTACTATCTTGTCCTGTAGCAAGACCTAACTTAGCTCGCATTTCACCTAGCCAGTATGCTTGATACATAACTGGCATTTTTTCAAGCTCTTTTGTTGCTAGTTCAATCGCTTTATCCGAATTATCGGGTTCAATCAGTTGTAAGAGTGTCTCTGCAAACCTAGTAAGGTTCCACTGAAGAATCGCAGCTTGATTCATATAAGCATAGCGACCTTGGCTATCAATAGAACTAAAAACAGCGTTCGGGTCATAGTGGTCTATAAAAGCACAAGGACCATAATCAATAGTTTCTCCAGAAATCGTAGTGTTATCTGTATTCATAACCCCATGTACGAACCCAACAGAAACCCATTTAGCAACTAAGCGAGATTGTACATCTATCACTTTTGATAATAAGCTAAGATACTTATTGTCTGATTCCTTTAATTCTGGGTAATGTCTTTCAATAGCATAATCCGCTAAGGTCTTAACTTTTTGACTATCACCTCGAGCTGCGAAAAATTGAAAGGTACCAATTCGCAAATGACTGGCTGCAACCCTAGTAAGCACTGCCCCAGGTTCTAAACCATTCCTGTGAATCTTCTCCCCTGTCGTAACCGCAGCAAGCGCACGTGTCGTAGGGACGCCAAGCGCATGCATAGCTTCTGCAATTAAATATTCTCTTAGTACAGGTCCAAGCACAGCTTTGCCATCGCCACCACGAGAAAAAGGTGTCCGACCAGAACCTTTTAATTGAAGATCACGCCTCTGCCCAGCAGTATCTATAATTTCACCAATGAGCAACGCACGTCCATCACCTAATTGTGGAGA
>CALHRJ010000135.1 GCA_938038395.1 uncultured Deinococcales bacterium
GCATATGGTGTCTGCATATGGGATGCGTCCCATCCAAGGTTGAAAATGACTTCATCACAAAGAGATGTGGTTTTGCTTTTTTAAAACTTCCACGGTGTGTCTTTGTGAACTGGGATAATCTCATGATTAGATACTCATTCAAGCTTCAGTGGGTCAGTTGTACGCGTCCAGTTTCATAGCTAGTTTTATCGCTGGTTTTACAGGTGATAACATAGTCCAAAAGTAGATAAATCAGTATGTCTTAATTGATTTGTTGATAATGAACTTGCGGGATAATGAACTCCTCACTGCTTGCTTCGAATTAGATTTTCAGAATCAATAGGACGCTAAGTCACAAGATTTCATATCGACGCATCGTCAGCTTGCTGCGATGCTGTTCATTATGTTGCCGTTCGCTAACATAGCTTTAAATCGAACTAAGCTATGTTAGCCAATGGAGGATCTTCTTTTACAGTTTTATAGTAGTGGTTCCAAAAAGATTCAGCGGGCATAGGTTTAGCAAAGTAAAATCCTTGTACTTGCGAACAACCAAGTAATTTTAAGAATTCTACCTGCTCTATAGTTTCTACACCTTCAGCAACCGTCTCAAGACCAAGACTTTGGGCTAAGGTTAAAATACCTGTAACAATAGGGGTTTGTGATGATTCACTAATTTCATCAATAAAACTCTTATCGATTTTAAGCGTGTCAAGCGGTAGTTTGTTTAGGTATTGTAAAGATGAATAACCTGTTCCAAAATCATCAACTGCAATAGTGGTACCTATAGATTTAAGGTGGCTTAGGCGCTCGATGACTAAATCAATATCTCTCATTACAACACTTTCTGTAACTTCAAGTTCTAGCAGACGGGCATCTAATTGGTATTTTTCCAATGTTGCTTCTATTGTTGGAATAAATGTTGGATGTTCAAAGTGTAATGCTGATATGTTGACGGCTATAGATAGTTCTGGGTGATTTTTTAAACGCCATTCTGCTGCTTGTCTACAAGCTTCATCAAGCACCCAATTATTTATATCGATGATTAATTCACCTTCTTCAGCAATAGGAATGAAATCTCCAGGAGAAATAAATCCTTTGTCAGGATGATTCCAGCGAATCAGCGCTTCTGCACCAAGCCAGTCTCCTGTTGCTAAAGATAATTTTGGCTGATAGTAGAGCTTGAATTCTTTTTCTTGAAGCGCCTTGTTTAAATCTAGTTCGATTTCCAAGCGTTTTTTTGCGGCAATAGCAAATTCAGGTATGAACTTACGAATATTATTTTTACCACTGGTTTTAGCAGCGTACATTGCACTGTCTGAATATTTGAGGAGTGTTTGTGCGTCTTGACCATCTTCGGGGAAGAGGCTGATACCTATACTAGTACTGATCTGTAGACTATGGCTCTTTACAGAGAATGGTTCTTTAAAACAGTTCAGAAGAGTTTGAGCAATGTTAAAAGTTTCTTCTTTGCTCTGTAATTTCGAAATGATAATACCAAACTCGTCGCCACCTAATCTTGCAATCGTATCGTTTTTTCTAGTTCTTGTTTTTAAACGCTGTGCAACAATTTTTAGTAATGCATCACCGATGTCATGCCCTAGTGTATCGTTGACATGTTTAAATCCATCTAAATCCAAAAACATCACTGCCATCAGTGTATTGTTTTCTATTGCAGTTTGTAAGCTTAGCTCGAGCTTTTCTTCAAAGAACGCACGGTTTGGTAATTTGGTTAAGGTATCGTGGTAAGCCTGATGTTCTAATTGATGACTGACTTCATGCTGAACTATCGCAACAGCTGCTTGATTAGCAACATTTTCGGCTAACATAAGGTCGTTATGGCTAAAGTTTTTATCGCTGACTTTATTCACTAAGCCTAATGAACCCAGTGACTTGCCTTGATAAATTAAAGGGACAATAATTGCACTACCAATATCATCTACCAGCCTTTTTGCTTTTTGGTGGCCTTTGTCATCAGTGACTATATTATCAGTAATAACTGATTCTTGCTGTCTCATAACCCAGCCTGTAAAACTATCCATAAGACTTGTGTAATCAAGTATTTTTAGCGGCTTTTCACCAGAAATCTGTGCTCGAGCGTGAGCTTTTACAGTTTTTGTTGGTTGATCTATTCGGTAGATAACAGCCCACCGAGCAGCAAGCGCTTCCCTGCATATCTCAACTATGTCTGTAGCAATATCGTCTAGATTGCGGTGTGTTTGGATTGTTTTACTAACTTTGTAAAAAGCTTCTGTACGAACTAAATCTTTCTTGATTTGACCATGCAGTTTGGCGTTTTCTATTGCTACTTCCAGTTGTTTACAGACCTTGAGCATGATAGTTTCATCTCTTTTTATAAAGGTCTTAGTTGTATTGCTAAGGTATAGAAAACCGAAGAATCCTCCATTTATTATTAATGGACATACTAGGTGGGAAAGAGTTTTAACCTCAGTAGTCTCAGATACCTCAATAACCTCGGTCATTAGTTGGGGGCTTCGAGTTTCTATTAACTTTTCTATAAGGTTGTTTTGAATGATTGAAGTTGAAGAACCTGAACTGGATAATTGTAAAAGTTCTTTGTCTTCAACTTTGACAATTAAAGCACTTGAATAGTCAAAGATTGTTGTAATTGATGCTGTAACACTTTGACATAATTCAGCTAAGTCAAGTTTACTCGCTATGACTTTTTGTGTTTGTTCTAATAGCTCAGACTCTTTTGTTTTGAGTTCTAAGTCGTGAAAGGTTTTTGAATTAATGATAGCAATAGAAGCTATTTCTGCAAAAGCTTGTACTGTAAATTTAAAAGTATCATCAAATTTAAAATGTTCTTCTGATGCTACACCTAATACACCAATCACTTCGTTATCTCTTTTTAAGGGTATGCAAGCAATTGACTTAACTTTAATCGGTGCGATATTTATTTTTTCACTATAACTTTGATAATCTTCGATATAAATTGCTTCTTTAGTTTCCCAAACTTTGCCTGCTAATCCTTCTCCGCGCGTAACCGTTTTTCCTTGAGCTGTAGATTGTAGTGTATCTGCGACGCAGTATAGTGTGTCGTTTTCCGTATCTACTAAGTCTAAAAAAGCCTGACCAAAATTTAGAAGTTCAATAAGTTCACTAAGTAGTGAGTTGTAAAGCTCAGTTGCATCTAAATGATTGATAGTATTCAAAGAAATAGTGTGTAAGGTTTCAAATTGACTATTTTTTTCTTTTAACTGATTCTGTAACAGTGCATTGTTAAGGGTACTTGAAGCTAATTGAACAAAATTATTGAGTAGGTCCAGTGAAACAGTATCAAAAAGTTTAATGTGCTTTGCTGCAAAGCCAAGGGTACCAATTTTTTCATCTTTAATAATTAGTGGAAATACAATGACTGAGCGTACACTCGCAAACTCTTGAACAGATATCCTGCGCTCATAACTTTGATAGTCTTGGATATAGACAGGTTGAACTTTTTCCCATACTTCGCCATTCATACCATCAAATGCACTTTGGGCAAAACCTATACTTTTTTCCCATAAGCCAGTACCTCCTATGTATTCAAGGTGCTGATGTTCGTGATTGATGATAGTGATGTATGTATTCTCTTCTTGCGTTAATTCCATAAGGTTTGTAAGAAGTAAACGAATGATTTCTTCAAAGCTAGCACCAGTATTGAGAGCTAAAATAATCTCGTGGAAGCTCTGCAAATAGTTACTTTTCTTCGCAAGTTCAATATCGATATCTAATCTAGGTAATTGTGCCCATGAGGCTATATCAAAATTGGTCACGGAAGTATACCTTGATTAGAAATGTCTTTGCTCGTTGTCGCAGAATCATAATCATTGAAATCCTTAAAAATTTCTTCTGGTAGTAGTGGTTTAGCAAAATAAAAACCTTGTGCTTCTAAACAACCCAAGTTTTGTAAAAGTTGTACTTGCCTTTTGGACTCAACCCCTTCTGCAATGGTTGTTAGGTTTAGGCTTTCTGCTAGGGTCAGAATAGTTTTAATAATGGCTGGGTTGTCAGAAACTTCAAGTTTATCAATAAAAGACTTATCAATTTTTAGTTTATTGAGGGGTAAATCTTGTAAATAGGTTAAGGATGAATAACCAGTTCCAAAGTCATCAATAGCAATGTTTATGTTTAGTTTTTGTAGAAGGTGTAAACGCTCAATAACTTTCTGTATATCGTGCATGACAACAGATTCGGTCACTTCAAGTTCAAGATATTCTGATTGAAGTTTACTCTTTTTAAGTGCCGCGATTACAGTTTCTACAAAGTCATCTTTGGCAAATTGTTTTGCGGAAATATTCACTGCCATACATAAAGCTTTATGACCTTGTGCTTGCCACGCTCCATTTTGCCGACAAGCTTCATAGAGGATCCAGTTGCCAATTTCAATAATCAGATTACTTTCTTCGGCAATGGGTATGAAGATGCCAGGAGGGATCAGTCCTTTGATAGGATGTCGCCAACGAACCAAGGCTTCTACGCCAATCAGTTCTTGAGTCTCAATGTTGTACTGTGGTTGGTAATGCAGCTCGAGCTCGTTTCTTTCTATGGCTAGTTTTAGCTCTCGTTCTAACTTAGCACGTTCTTTAACTTCTTCTGCTAAGCTTTGTGTAAAGCCACTCACACTATTTTTGCCAGCATTTTTTGCCTGATACATAGCACTGTCTGCATTACTCAATAAGGTAGCAATATCTTGCCCATTGTCAGGATAAAGGCTTACACCAATACTAGCGCCAACGCTTAGTTCATAGCCCTCAATAGCATAAGGTTCCAGGAAAAACTTTAAATAGTCATTGGCTATTTTAAGTGCATTTTCTCTATTGTTGACACCATTTAGAACAATTGCAAATTCATCGCCGCCCATACGAGCAAGAATATCTTCACTTCTTTTCCTTTTTTGAATTCGGTTGCCAACAGCTATGAGCAGCTCATCACCTAAGGCGTGTCCTAAAGTGTCATTGATATGTTTAAAACCATCTAAATCAATAAAGAGTACAGCAAACTGTAGTTTTCGTCTTTGGGCCAAATTGATTACGGATGAAATCTCGTTTTCAAATTGCAATCGATTTGGAAGACCTGTTAGTGAGTCATGAAATGCCTGATGTTCAATTTGGCGGATTAGTTTGTGTTTTGCAATGGCAGCACCAACTTGGTTAGCTACAGTACCTAACAATTGAAGGTCATTTTCTGAGAAATCAGGATCATCTATATGATTCATGATTGAAAATATGCCTTCTACTTTTCCGTTATGTGTAAATGGAATAACTGCTATACTGCCAATTTGGATATCAATAATTCTTTGACTGAGTTCAGGAGATTGACGCTCATCAACAAAACCTTTTGGTGTAAAAGCCACTTTCTTATTTTTGACTGCCCAACCACCTAGACCGTTTATGAGTTCTTCATAGCTGAGGATTTTTAAGGGACTATTTTGTAGGTCGGTTGTACTGACACGTTTGATAAATTGTTGCTCGATATCAAGTTTGTACATCAGAGCCCAGCGAGCGTTCATGGCTTGCCTTACCTGCTCGACAATGTTGTTCATCAGCTCATTAAGATCGTTGTAGTCTTGAACTGCTTGACTGATTTTATGAAGTGATTGATTGCGACGTAAATCGTGTTTTACAAGGGCATGTAACTGCGCATTTTCGATTGCTACTGCGATAAGTTCTGCAACTTTTTGACCTAGGTCAAATTCATGTTGTTGCAATTCTTTATTTTGGTTGCCTATGGCCAAGTAACCCCAAAATTCTTTATTCACGATGATAGGAAGCAACATCATGCATAGATGATCTGGTTGATTGTATGCTGGCGCATACTTTTCATAAGCTTCTTTATTGAGTGAAAAAGGTTTTTTCTGCTCCATTAGTATTTGTGGTATTGGATCACGTGCATCAACTGTATTAGCTAAAGCGACAGAGTCAAAGCCGTATTGAGCTACTAATGTGAGGTCATCACCTTCTAATTTGCGAACACAGGTAAGGGAATAGTCAAATATCTCGGTTACCTTTTGAAGACTTACATCGAATAGTTCTTGAATATCGAGCTGTTTTGCAATCGCATGCTGTAGTTCACTTAAGAGACTTAGTTCATTTGTTTTTTGAGTTGCTTCATCAAATAATTCTTTGTACTGGAGTTCTCGTTCTTGTATCTCTTTCTCCAGACCGAATCTTTTCCACAAAACAGCAAGGTGTCTGCTAAAGACCTGTGCTAAGTAAGTGGTTTCTTTTGTAAAGGCTTCTGTATTAGAAAAATTATCTATGTTAATCAGCGCAACAAGTTGTTGATTTATATGTATAGGAACTGAAAGCGTAACTTGTAACTCGTTTAGATTTTGATTGAGGCTTTCTTGTTTGTCACCGTCTAATTTTGAGTTGTCAATATGATATTGTAAAACTGCTTCAGTACAGGTTGCATCAAAAAGCAATTCCTCTTCTTGTAGAATTACATTTTTAAGTTCTTCTAAATCATAGTTGATTGCAGACATAAAATGAAACTTATTGTCATTCTGTCTGACAAGTAAACTACCTGCTTCAGCGCCAGAAATGCTCTGTATTGCGCTTTCAAGAATCATCCCATAAAAATTTGAATCGCCAAAGTGTTGGTTGGTTGCTAAAGATTTCTCGATGAGTTCCGATAGGTTTGTTCTAAATCGAACCTGATTGGCTAAAGAATACTGTTCAATTCGTAGTTGTTCTTCGAGTTGCTTTTGTTGAGCTAACTTTGAGTTGAGTTTGTCTACTAGCTGCGAATTGTCTAAAGCTAGAGAAACAAGTTGAGCAAATTGATTGTGTAAGGCTTTAACATCGTCAGTGAATTTAATTTTAACTTTACTATTGTACCCTATAATACCTAGAAACTGTCCATTTGCAATGAGTGGAACACAGGCAACTGAAACCATCTCATTTTCATAAACTCGTCTAACACGATTTTGATAATTTTGATAATCTTCTATAAAGATTGCTTGACCTGAACGCCATACTTCTCCCATAGCACCAAAGTTTTTATCATAAATACAATCACCCACTAAATTTTCAAACATGCCTGTGCCAGTTACGAGTTGGAGTGCACTCTTATCTTCATTTTGGAGCACAATATAGCTATCTGTCTTATTATTGAATCGTCTGAGTTGCTTTAAAATTGTATTGAGTGTTCTTTGTAGATCTTGGCGCTCACCTAAGTTGAGTGCAGTTTCATAAAGCAAATTGAGGTAGGTGTTTTTCAGCTCGAGCTCAGTCTCAATATGTTTACTATAGTTCACATTGACCATAATGCTCTGAACATAAATGGTGTGATTCTCTTTATTTCGATAAAAGGTGGCATTGTCTTGTATCCAGGAATAACCATCAAAAGATTTTATCCTGTAGGTGATTGTGTACTCACCTTTATCTGAAGTAATCGCTTGCTCGAATACTTTTCTAACCTTTTGGATATCTTCAGGATGAACAAAGTCTGTCCACTGAAACTTATTCTCTAAAAATTCATCTTGATGATAGCCATAGTGTTTGAAGCTTTCAGAAACATAGCTGAAACTTTGATATCGGGTCTTTTCTTTAAAGGACCATTGGACTATAAAAACATCACTATTATTCAGGACAGAAAAGTTGTTTGAATCTAAATCTTGGGTTTTGGTGGATGACGGGGAATTCAATGGCATATGTAGGGGACCCAATTCTTATAAAAGGAGCTCATGAACTGATATCCTAAGTTTAATGACTCACTATTACAAAAATGTTTCCTTTACATAGTTTTTCTTCGTTATGAAGAAATACTAAGGTATCAGTGAATATCTCTAACAATATAAGACGCTGGATGTCACACTATTCTTGTTTGTGACGATATTTTTACATCTATGCTGAATAACAAAGACAAGAATTGGTCTGTTAAGAGATAGTTCAGGAAGTTTTCGCTAATTTAGCTACATGTCAGACAATTTATCAAGATAGTACAACTTAATTTTGCATGCGTGCTCAATTAAGCTGTGTGATTTGAAGCTTCACTAAACTTTTACAGGACGGCATATTTATTAAATTACAGCGTAGAGAATCGTTAAATATAATTGTACTGTAGTATACCGTTTAACAAAAGTTCTTTAACATTTTCCAATTTACTTTCTGCTGTATAAACTCTGAATGCCCAACATCTGATGTTTAAACTACTAGGAAAATATCAGTTTATTTATGTTACAGCGCACTTATAGATTGTAAAAATCAAGAAACTTCCAAACTATTTTTTTGTAAATCGATTTGTAGCTATAGCGAGACCCAATAAAATGAGGATGAGGGCGATTATGGAAGTGAGCTCGAGCCTCTCCCCAAGCACAAACACACCAAGTAGTAGCCCAACAAGTGGAATCAAAAAAGTAACCATAGAAGTATTGGCTGCGCCCGCACTATGAATCAGTTGAAACCAGATGACAAAAGCCAATGCAGTACTTAAAAGGGCTAAGGCTAGGACTGCCAATATAGACACTGTTAACTGAGTACTCGCTGGAATAGCCCAAGGCTTTTCTAAAAATAATGCAAAAGGCAAAGTCAAAAGTGTTGCACCAAACAACATACTAGAAGCCGATACTGCCGCAGGCACACCTTTAAAACGTCTTCCATAAACAGCAGCAAAACCATAACTACAGGTTGCGCCGAGCATGGCAAGTTGCGCTAAGACTTGCAAGCCAAGTCCTTGCAATGCATCTGCACCAATCATAACGACAATTCCAAGTGTAGCAACACTTACTCCGATTATTTTAGCGCTTGTGAGCTTTTCGTCCTTTAATAATAGGTGTGCCACGATCATTGTAAAAATGGGTGAGGTTGAATTTAGGATGGATGCTAAACCACTATCAATCTGAGTTTCTGCCCATACAATTAAGCTAATTGGGATTGCTGCACGTAAAGCACCTAAGAGTAAAAACTGTCCCCACATGCCTAAACTTTTTGGCATAGCTTGACCTTTTATAGTTACAAATATTAATAGGATAAAGGCAGCTATAGCAACGCGCGCTGTTACAATTGTAAAAACTGGCAGAGCCCGTACTGCAAGCTCTATAAAGAAAAATGAACCACCCCATAGTGTAGCTAAACTAACGAGTAAGAGCCATTCGCGTAAACCCATTTTGAGAGAGGAAGTTGTCATTGTCTGTAAGCTTACCTTATTGAAGAGTGTGAGTATTCATTTTTCATCGAAGTATGAATGCTCACTGGATATACTTCAGATAATTTCAGTTTTTTGGAAAATAGTAATAAGATGTGATTATGGCGCAGATAAAAATATTTGGTATCAAAGAATACTTGATTCCAGTTCGAGAAAAGCTATCGGATGTTATCCATGAATGTGTTGTAGAAGCTTTAACGTTTCCCAAAGATAAACGTGCGCATCGATTCTTTCCTATGGATAAAGAAAACATGCTTTATCCAAATGGGCGAACAGATGCTTACACGATTATCGAAATCACAATGATAGAAGGTCGTTCGATAGAAGCTAGGAAAAAATTGATTCGATTACTCTTCGATAAGATTCAAGAAGAAATAGGCATAAGTCATCAAGATATAGAAATTTGCATTTTAGAAAGCCCAGCTCACAATTGGGGCTTTCGAGGCATTCATGGCGATGAAGTTAAGCTCAACTATAAGATTGATGTTTGAACTTAAGTCGATTTACGTTAGGTCGATTTACGTTAGGTCGATTTGCGTAGATAAGCCGTAATTGCAGTCATGAGCACAACCAAGGCAAGCGCACAGACAAGCACCATATAGAGCATTACCTGTGGTCCAATGCTTTCAAAAAATTGCCCAACTAACCAAGGTAAAGACATAGCACCAAGGCTCACACCTGTAAAAAAGAAACCAGTGATGCGCCCAGTTACCTGCATATGATTATCTGCAAAGGCAAGGAGTGTGGGGAAGACTGCAGCTATAGACAAGCCTAATAGGATTGTACCTATCCATAAACCACTAAGCACGGTGCCTTGGAAAAATAAGAAGGCGATGCTTACAAGCGTTGCACCTAAACAGAGCCATAAAAGTGTTTGGGGCTTAAGTTTCATGGCAAAAGGAATGGTGATTAATCTACCTAGTGTAAAGGCTCCCCAAAATCCAGAGGTGAGGTAAGCCCCCATTTGTTCAGAGCCTATATTTAAGTTGACGACATAGCTATAAAGCCAATTACCATAACCAATTTCTACACCAACATAAATGAAGAAAAAGAGCGCAATCATGATAATAAGTGTTGTTTTATATTCAGGTTTGGAAGCTGTCGTATCAGTATTTTCAGCTAAAGAATTATTTGCCACAGTATTACTAGGACTAGGCACAAGGAGGTACAATATAGCAAGCGGTAAAACCATAGCAGCTAAGAGCCAATAGGTCCAGCCGATGTTTCCTAAACCATGAAAGTAAGCCACAATAAGTGGGATGATAAATGCACCAATACCAAAGAAGAAATGTAGAGCATTCATAAAAGGACCAACGTTATCTTTATGGGTCCAGACCACAAGGGTGTTGCCACCAACATCTAACATGCCTTCAGTAAAACCAATCAGGAGCATGAGCAGAGCGAGCGGCCAAAGTTGATTGATGAGCGGTACTGCACCCAAAACTATAGATAAAGCAAATAAGGTCGCACAGAGGATGAAGTGACCACGAACTTTGTCGTAAAAGTTACTACCGCCGAGCGAAGCTACTAGGTAGCCGAGGGAGCGCATAGTAAATAGGATGCTGACTGCCTTGAGGGTTGTGCCTGTGCTGTCTGCTAGGAATTGTAGTGTTGGGCCGAGTGAAGCATGAACTAAACCAAGAACGATAAAGCTAAGATAATAGAGACTAGTAGATACTACTTTTTGTGTGGGCATTTAGACTTCAACAATCTGGATGTCGAGGTCTCGGTAGGGCTCGAGCCCACCCGTAGCATCTGTCGCATCCGTAACAATATAATTTAGTACACTTGTATCAGCAATATGAAAAGCAGCAGCCGTACCTAGCTTATCTGCCGTGGCTGTCGCAACTGTCTTAGCAGCGTTCTCTATGATGATGGATTTTAATTGAGCTTGTTCGTAATCCGTCGTTGTTATACCAATAGATGTGTGTATACTACAGACACCTAGAAAACATAAATCAGTTCTAATTTTATTTAGACTATCGAAAGCAGTCGCACCAACTACAGTCATGTCTTCGGTGTTTACATTGCCACCGATTAAAATTAGTTTGACGCTTTTATGCTCTGCTAGTGCAATAGCCACATGTGGGCTAGGGGTGATAACAGTAGCCTCTAAATCAATCCTAAGATTTTGAGCAATGGCTAAGCAGGTGGTACCAGAGTCGATTAAAATAACTTGTTTATCTTGAACAAGTTGAGCAGCAACCTCTGCTAACTTTTGTTTTGAATCTTGGTCTTGTAACTTTCGGGTTGTGTAAGGTTGCGTAGTTGGGCTAAATGGCATTGCGCCACCGTGTACTTTTTTTAGTTTGTTGGCTTGTGCTAAATCACGTAAGTCACGTCTTACGGTGTCTTCTGACACACTGAGCGATTGACTTAAATGAGCAACGGTTACTTTACCTTTAGCATGTAATTCTTCAAGAATTTTAAGTTTACGTTCTTCTGCGAGGAGCGTATTTGCAGAAATAGTCTCTTGCTTACTTGGTTTTGCGTTTTTCTGCTGTTTACTCATTGAATATGCAGTTTAGTGCATATTTTTGGTGATGTCAAGATAGGGTATTAACGTTCTGTCATATCTTCAAAGTCGCATTCCATAAACACTACGGCATGTTTTAGAGCTTCTGGAAAATCGTCAGGGGTAGCAATGCGTTTAAAGCCCATTGAAGTATAGATGTTTTGTGCTTTTGTCATGGAGCGATGTGTGTCTAGGACGACACGTTTGTAGTTCTGGGCTCGAGCCTCACTCATAGCCATTGCAAACAATCGTTTCCCTATCCCATAGCCACGATAAGCCTCACGTACATAAAGCCTTTTTGGTTCACAACTTATGTCGTCATGCCCTTTTAAGCAAATACAGCCAACAGGCTCACCCTTATATTTTGCTAAAAGTAATCTACCGTTTGGTGGTATATAGATGCCAGGTAA
>CALHRJ010000136.1 GCA_938038395.1 uncultured Deinococcales bacterium
ATATTGTTCTACAAAACAAAAATCCTGATTACCAGCAGAATTAAAAACAGGCATGTCTAAGCGGTTAAGTAAACTAGTTTCTAGTACAGCAAAAACTTGAGGGAAGCAACGTTGAACTATATCTCCACCAAAAATTGTAAAGTCAGGTTGTTTAAGTATAGACATATTACTTAAGAGTGCTGTTGCAGGGTAATCAACAGTATTATTTTGCCAATAGCTACTATCATTATCGGCACCAAAAGCATGACCAATATACGTAAAAGAAAATGATTCTGTGTCTATGGATGCCATGGTTGAAGGATTATTTAAATCAAGCTCTTGCCCAAACACAAAAGCCATTAGAATGCCTACAGCGACACATACAAGATGCTTTCTTATCATGTGTAAACCATTTCTATACCTATTGCATACTTAGAGTGCCTAAAAAGTCTAAAGGGCAAACCCACTAAAAGTTGATTGACTATAGTTTGCTTCTCTTTAGGGTACTTAAATTCAACCACTACATCCACAACAGAATCCTCAAAGTTGCTATTTGCCACTGGATATAGTTTCTTGTATTTAATCTGCCGATCAACAGTCATCCGAATATCTCTATCAAGCAGATAATAGTCTCTAACGTAGGAAACTTGTAAAATAGGATAAAGTGACTTAATCATTGTGTAGTCTGCTGATACAGCATTTGAGTTAAATAACTTAGAAATCATGGTACGAGATGTTGGTAGTTGTCTGGACTCATTAACTAAAGCTAGCGTTGGTTTTGTTGATACTTTATTGTGCTTTATCTTCTCTTCTAAAGTGAGCTTCTCAATAGTATCATTGTACCAGCGTAACCTTGTTTTGCTACGTTGACTTATACCAGCAACATTATCTAAATAAAATTCAAAAGTATGTTTATCTAAATAGACGGAGTGGATTTCTCTCTTTGGAAAACTTTTTCTTGGAAACAAACCTAACTGGTACAAGTAGTGCCAAAATTCAGAATAATGAGCTATTTGCATTGGTACTTTTCTTTCAAAGCGGTACTTACGTTTAGCATCGGTCTTATCAAGACGTGTTTGCTTATCTTTTACTTCGTTATTCATTCAGTATATCCAATCTCAACAAGTTGATCTTGGTTGAAGTACTGAACGCCTACATCTTCATCATTCAAAATAATTGAACTTTGACTTTGGTTAGCAAAAACTTGAGGACTACTTGTAAATGTGCATTCAGTACATTTAATAGATGCAGGTCCATATTCAGGTTTTTTGATATACGTTATTAATCCAGTACCTTTGATAGCACTAAACTCCATTTTATTAAGCGTTGCAACAGAAAGATCTTTACTAGCAACACCTGTGGAGGCTTCATTAACAATAATGTTCGAAGCGGTTAAATTTGACTTTTCCCCTACTGATATAGCTTTATCGCCTATTTTTGTAAACTCTGAGTTTTCTACGATCAATGTAGTACCAGAGACATCGACGCCATCATTACCAATATTTAAAAAATGGCTATTGGTAATATGCCCTGTAGAAAAATCACTATCAAAAGCATCAGCTCGACTTGAATCAATTTCAATCTTATGAAGTTTGTAATCTGCCTTAACAATATTCAGTGCATCTTCACACTGAGCGTCTTTAAAAGAACTATGGTAAATTTCAACATCACTTTCATAAAATGTCAGGCAGCCTGTTAATCCCAAATAATCTTGTCGATTTAAAAGATTTGCATCGTGCCCTGTTAAATTCACATACTCTAAACGAGATGGTTGTTCTGATTGCACAACATACAAGCCACCCCATATTCCTAGGCCTCTAAACTCGGTATCTGTTTCTACATCAATAGAGATTGGTGCATCAATGTCACCGACCATGATAAGTGGACCTTGTACCTTAAAAGAAACTCCTTTGAAGACTAGTTCACTATTTGGCATGACTAACAATGTCCATGCTTGAGGTAAATAATAATTCTCGTTAAATACGTATCTACCTTGAGGGAAGATAACTGTCTGCTGACTTTCTTGTATTATGATGTTGTCTGATACTTGATTTGAATGTTCAAGAAAATTACTTAAAACAAAACTATGATTATTAAACTGCGGCAAAATTTCTTGATCATAGGCTTTATCCCTAAAGCTATATTTGATTCTTAATTCTTGATTCTCAGGATAATCTTCAACCCAATCGACAGTTAAGGTTTTTAAGTTCTTTTTTGATTCGGGTTCTGCTTCATCAAATACACCTATGCTGAAATCTTGACCTACTACTTTTGATACAGATTCCTGCTTCGATTGAAAATATACTTCTTCCACCACAATTTCATCAAGACTCAGATTTTTAAGATCAATTCGAAGCTTCCTAGAACTAACATCATAAACATTTTCGAAAAACACAAAACTTCGAAGGGGCATACTAAAATCAATATCACTCTCTAAGAAAGGCTTATTTACTATATTGTCTATATTAGGTAGTTTACCATCACTAAGCTCGAGCTCTGGAATTATTTTTATGAGGTTATTGATAAGTTTTGTAAGATTGGCTTGCAAGATATGAATATCAGTTTCGAGGTAGGCAAGCCCCTCAGCTTCAAAAAAGTCTCTGTAGTACTGTTGCTCTTTTTTAAAATCAAGGATATAGCTTTCATCATGCAGTAGCTTTGTAAACTTTTCTAAATCAGTAAAAAGATAGTTTAAAAAAATTGGATCTGTAAGTAATCTTGTTGCATCAAGTTCATCAGCGCACATACTAAACTGATCAGGTATAGGAACAGCATCAAAAACGATAGGCTCTAATTTATTTTTAACCGTATCAAAATAAAAACGTCTATTGTGACTAGTCACTCCATGACATGCCCCCCAGATATGGGAACTAATCCACCAAGGACTAAACTGCTTCATATCGAAAACTTGATTGGCAGCTAAGGTACCTTCTAGGTAATCCTTGAGAAGACTTAATCCTTGTGCGCTTTGTACTGCGGCTAACTCATTTGTTCCTTGCACCACATCTCTATAGTCTTTGAGGGAGAAGTCTCTAACCTGATGTGTTAATAATAATTCAGCTGGAATCTGAGAACTTTCTAGCAGTTTTCGGTTTTCAGCAATGTTGTAAATAAGTTCTCTCTGATTCCATATAGGATCTTCATTAAATCCTATGATTGAACCTTCTCGTCGGTTTTGAGCTTCAAGTAATTCTTTCGTAAAATGTTCTTC
>CALHRJ010000137.1 GCA_938038395.1 uncultured Deinococcales bacterium
TGGACTATACCACTGTTGAGCACGGTCACCTTGTTCATCTAAAAAGTCTTTGTCCGCTTTTAGTGTTTGTAAATCATAGGTAGAAAGTTCGAAATCTTGAACAGTTACAATTGCACTGACTGGGCAAGCTTCTACACAAGCTGCACAGTACATACAATTGACTAAATCTATATCAAAGCGCTCTAAAATAAAGCCTTTGCCTTCAGGGTTGCGACCACGTTCAATCGTAATTACCTGAGAAGGGCAAACCTTTTCACAGGCGAGACAGGATACACATCTATCTGTGCCATCTTCTTCACGAATGAGGGCGAGACTCTGGCAGGAAACCGCTGGGATGTCAGGCATTTCATAGGGGTAGAGCATGGCAAAGTTGCCATGCTTTGGTGCGTCATTGACGACCTTCATGCCTTTGGCAATGCCGCTAAGGTCATTGCCCATAGATTTGAGTGCTTGTGTGGCTTGTTTTAATATGCTCAAGATTCTGTTCCTTTATCAAAAAGTTTCTAAAACTAAAAATTCAAAGGTAGTAGTGGAACTGATACGAAACCGTGATAGCTTCCTTCATTTTTTCCAAGATTGACAAGAATTCCATCCAATTCGGCCATGCTAGAAATATTTAAAAATGGATTAGTACTTGGTGGCTTTGTTAGAACTATAGCGAATACTTCAACAAGAGCACCATTAATCTTGAAGGAACTCATGTTAGCAAAATAGGGTATTTCTATTTGATCGTAAACACTAACATATGGTGGAACAGGTGGGTTATTCCAAAATTCAGAACCGACTGAATGTAGTTGTTGTATTTTTCCATCTGTGGTTTTTCCAAAGAAATATGGACCACCGCTAAAAGGGCTGCGGAAGACAAAACTAATATCCTGATTTGCTCTATGAATAGCTATTGGAGCATTAGCTGGGTATGCATTGGGATATGTAAAATATATTGGTGAACAAGCTCTTGTAACTGTTGCTCGATCTGAATTTGATCTTCGCAGAGTTTGACAATCAGAATTTTCAGGTGGTAGTGGTAAGGCAAAATCAGATTCATCAACACAATCAATACCAGGCATACCATCTGTATCTATCGGACACGGCGGTGGTGGAGGTGGTATGTGATTAGGGTCAAATGGTGGTGTGACTTGTATGTCTGGAACGCATCCTAAAGGCATTGGGGCTGGCATAAATCCTGGAGGGCAAATTGGTGTTTGTGGTATCGGAGAGGTATTACATAAAGGATCAAAAGTACCAACTATGCAGGGACGAGGTGGTTGGATACAATTTATGGGTGGATAGTTCGGATCACAGATAGTGGGTGGTGTTGGAATGTATGGCGGTGTTGGCACAAATGGCGGTTGTATATACGGTGGAAATTGTGGCGTACATAAAGGGTCATAAGGTCCAGCACACGGACGAGGTTCTGGAATACAGAATGGATCAAAAACACCTGGCGGACAGAATTGTGGGGGTCTAGGTTGTGGATAGTTTGGCGTAACCTGAATCATGCATTCAGGACGTAATTGAGCGGATGGAGCTTGACAATAAGATGGAAAAATTTGAACAGGTGTTGAAGGTTCAGGTAGGAAAGGTTGATTTGTAAAAAATTCTTGGCACAAGGGTGTTCGAAAATTGCTTGGGTCAGAACAAATCAATTGTATTGGCGGACTTGGTGGTCTGTTTAAGACAATAGGATTACATTCTGCTAAATGTTGATATTGACTGGAGCGACAATAATCTGGTCGAGGTGCATTTACAGGCCCGATTGGTGTTACAGAGTTGGTTGAATATTGACTACACTCAGGACGACTTTGATTAACAGGTGTTATACAGTAAGCAGGATAGTAACCGTTTGATTGAGTATTGATTGGTTGACCAGTAGTTGTAGGTGTTACTTGGCATTCAGGACGACTTTGGTTTGCTGGTGTTTGACAATAGTCAGGTGCATTTGTTTGAGCATAACTATTGTTTTGCGGTTGTAGATTGTTATTTATAGTCGTTGTAGCTGCTGTACTATTGTTTGTTGTAGCTGCTGGCGTTGCCCCAGCAACAAAAATATTGTTTTGGGCAAGACCAAAACTAAATAAAATAATAATTAAAAAAGATAGAGCAGGAGTTGCCCCATAGTGGGCAACTCCGTTCTTTTTGATAGGATTTAACTTATGCATAGCTTCTCCTAAAATTCTTAATGCAAGTGTTTCTTTTAGTTACCTGTGATTACAGGAGATCCTGCAATTCCGTGGTAAATACCGTTGACTAAGCCAAGGTTTAACAATGATGTTTGCAAATCCTGATCGCTTCTTACGTTAGCGAAAAAGTTTGGATTAGGTGCTGGCTGTGATAGCACTACATAGAAAACTTCAATAATTGGTGAGTTCATTGTAAAGCTATAATTGGTACCTAAAGTATTTACATCGTTTGGTATATGGACTTGATCGTACAGCTTTACACTAACAGTTTGAGGTATTTGCTGATTTGGTAGAAGTGCTTGAATGCTGCCATCCGCAGATCTTGAAAAGATGTAGGCATGACCTGCATAAGGGCTACGAATTAAGAAGCTAAATTGCTGGAATGGACGCAATGTCGCAATTGCACTGTTGCCTGTATAGGCTGCTGAATGGGTGAAGTAAATCGCTGAGCAAAAATCACGAATTGTTTGTTGAGTGTTGCCAGCGCTTTGTTGACAGTTCATTGGTGCTGGTGGAATTGGTAATGCAAAATCGCTTGCATCGACGCAATTTTCACCACTTACACCAGGTGGGCAACTGATTGGTGCAACTGGTGCTGGTGGAAGCGCAATTGTAAGAGGGGCTGGGGTTACAGGGTTTGTAACAGTTGGGTTACATAGTGGATCGTAAATACCTACGATGCATGGACGTGACACAGTTTGTGTTGGAATAGTTACGTTTACACAGTTAGGAATATAGTACCCAGCTTGGCACGGTTGTGGCGTTACTGTTGATACTGTTGGTGTTGAGACAGTACCTAGACATTCAGGACGATTTTGGTTGGCTGGTGTTTGACAGTAGGTTGGCGCACCTGTGGTTGGCGCAGTCACTGTTGTGTTTTGTTGGCAAGCAACTAGGAACTGGTTCGCAGGGTTTGTACAATAAGCAGGCACCTGGTTGTTTGGGTTAAGAATAGTCACTTGATTAACTTGTGTTTGACACTCTGCTCTAAATTGATATTCTGGATAGCTACAATAGTTTGGTACTGTTTGTGTCACAGGGGTTGTAGCTATAGGAGCATATAAACCTTGGCATTCAGTGCGGGTACTGTACTCGACTTGATAGCAGTAACTTGGGTAGCCAGTTGTTGTAGGTTGTTGATAGCTAGTTGTGGTTGGTTGATAGCTCTGGCCCTGACACTCAGAACGACTTTGGTTGGCTGGTGTTTGACAGTAAGCAGGAACTTGACCAGTATTAACTTGACCAGTGTTAACTTGAGTTGTTTGTTGAGTTGTTTGTTGAGTAGGTTGCTGATAGACCTGTGTTGTTCCAACCTGACATTCTGGTCTATTCGCATTTGCTGGGTTTGAACAGTAATCTGGTAAGCCATTATTTGTATAGGTGGTTGTATAATTAGTGTTTGTGTAAGTGTTGTTGACAGCGCCTTGACACTCAGGACGACTTTGATTCGCTGGTGTTTGGCAGTAGTCTGGTGCAGCACTTGTTGTGGCTTGGTTACTAACTTGATTAGTATTGTAATTGTAGGTTTGGGTATAGCCTACAGTTGTGGCAGTTGGTGTTGTATAGACATTGTTTAGTCCATTATTTATGGTGCCGTTATAAGCCGAGGTTCCACCTGTGACAAAAATATTGCTCGAGCCCTGAGCTGTGCCCAAGCTAAACAACATAAACAGCAACGATAGGGTCATGATTGCTACCGCATAAGCAGTAGCTTTCCTGTTAGTTTGATAAAACGATTTCATCTTCTTCTCCTAAGAAAATTATTATTTTTTGAAATTGCGATTACTTAAAAACTAAACGTAAAATAATTGCAATGAACAAACCAAAAATTGATAGTGGAATTAAAACTTTCCAACATAATTCCATAAGTTGGTCATCCCTAAAGCGTGGCAATGTTGCACGAATCCACATGATGAGCCAAGAAACAATTGCAGTCTTAGCTAAGAACCAAAACAGACCGTAGCTATTGGCAAGTAAACGACTGAATTGATGTAGCACACTACCTTCAGCACCAATGGAGCCAATGATTGCACCAAAGTCTACTAAGAAAGCCAACGGTTGCTGATAGCCTCCAAAAAACAGCACAACAGCAATGGCAGGTAGTAAGAACAGTTCTGCGAATTCAGCTACAAAGAAAAATCCAAAACGCATACCTGAGTACTCCGTATGGAATCCTGCAATAAGTTCGGATTCTGCTTCGGGTAAATCAAATGGCGTCATTTTAATTTCTGCCAGACTTGCAATAAGGTAAACAACTGCAGAAATAAAGAGTGGGATAAAACACCACCAGTTGCGCTGCGCTTCAACGATATCAGCGAGGTTGAGACTACCTACCCATATACCAACCGATAAAAGTGATATGGCCAAGGGAATTTCATAGCTCACGAGCTGCGCAGTAGCACGGAGTCCACCTAAGAGGCTAAATTTATTATTAACACTCCAGCCAGCTACAAGAACACCATAGGCACCTAAAGTGCCAGCAGCAATGATAAACAGTAGACCTACATTAATGTCAGCCAAAACCCAGTCAGGTCCAAAGGGAATAACGGCCATGAGCAAAAATGCAGAAACAAAAACCATGACAGGTGCAAGCGTAAAGACCCAAGGGTCAGCATCGCCCGGCATAAAGTCCTCTTTAGATACTAGTTTGAATGCATCAGCAATTGTTTGAAATGCACCACCTGGACCATTGTGAACAGGACCGTAACGGTTCTGTACTACTGCTAGATATTTTCTAAGCAACAAAATTAATATAAGTGCAGCAACAGCTACGGCTAAAAAGGCAAAAACTGAAGCGGTTATTGCATAGATTATGCTTCCAGCTACAGTAAACTGACCATGAACTGCAAGGGGAGAGCCTTCCATACGAAAGAGCCATGGCACTGTAGAAAACATTGCAGCAATCATGCTGAACATCAATAAAAAGAGCGCACCATAGCTAAGGATTTTTGCAAGCAAGTTTGGCTTGTTAGGATTATAGCCGCCTAGTTTTGGTCTAAAGTGACGGTCTTTTGGCAATGCCCGATTTAGAAATGGCCTATCGGAAGGTGCTTTAATAGAGTTCTTAGATGAGATGTTACTCATTATCTATCTACCTCACCAAGAACGATATCTATAGATCCTAAAATGGCGATGACATCAGCAAATTTTTGACCAATAAACAAATCAGGAATGACTTGTAAGTTGGTGAAACTAGGACTGCGGTGTTTAGAACGATATGGCCCAGTGCCACCATCAGAAGCTACAAAAACACCAAGTTGACCACGACTGGCTTCAACAGCTTTATAGCGTTGTTGGTATTCTTCTATTTTGACTCTGCCTTTACCTTTAAAGGCGCCTGAACGTGGAGCCTTTTCGATGCACTGACGAATCAAGCTTAGGCTTTGATAGAACTCCTCAAAACGTACTTTAGAACGTGCGTATGCATCTCCACGCTCTAAGGTTATAACATCAAAATCCAATTCAGGATAAGCATCATAAGGTTGGTCTTTTCTTAAATCATGTGCTACGCCTGCAGCTCTAAGGTTTGGACCTGTAATACCGTGGTTGATTGCAGTTGCTGCATTTAAAAAACCCACATCTATAGTTCTTGCTTGAAAGATAGGTGCGTCAATCGTAAGTGCCGCATATTCAGGAATAACAGTCTCAAAATAGTCACAGAATTCACCTAAGTTTTGCCAGAACAATGGATGGATGTCTCGGCGTACACCACCAAAGGTGTAGTAATTCGGTAGGAGTCTCGCCCCTGCTGTTTTCTCGATGATATCAAGTGCAAGTTCTCTATCTCTAAAAGCATAAAGGAAGGGGGTAATGGCACCTAAATCAAGCAGATAGGTACCTAGCCAAACGAGGTGGCTTATAACTCGGTTTAGTTCAAAGAGTGCTGTGCGTATATATTTTGCACGTTCAGGTACTTCTATACCACTGAGTTCTTCAATCGCTAAAATATAGGGGAGCTCATTTTGTAGACCAGATACATAATCCATACGGTCTAGGTAAGGAATGACCTGCTCGTAGGTTCTCGCTTCTTCGATCTTTTCGTGGTTACGGTGTAAAAAGCCTATATGAGGTGTGGCAGATGTTACGCGTTCACCATCTATACCTAAGACAATCTGCAAAACACCGTGTGTGGCTGGGTGTTGTGGTCCAAGGTTAACGATCATTTCGTCACTGCGACTTTGGACCAAGCCTGTTGGCGAACTACCAACGGCTGGATTTGTTAGTACGGTGTCAAGAACAGTTGAATCGCTCATGCATCACCTTCTTTAGCAGCATCTTCTGCATCTTTGGCAGCTTTTGCCGCTGCTGCTTTAGCTTTGGCTTCCTCAGCACGTTTTTTGGCAGCTTCCGCAGCTTTTTTGGCTTCTTCTTCTTTTAACCTTGCCATTTCTTCCCAGTTGGGCCATGCTTGTGCTTCCCAACTTGGAATCAGATAGCCACCAGTGTCATAGCGACGTTGTAAGGGGTGAATGGTCCAGTGGTCTTCAAGCAAAATTCGGCGCAAATCTGGATGACCTGTATAGATAATGCCTAAAAGGTCGTAGGCTTCTCGTTCGTGCCATTCAACCCCGCCCCAAATATCTGTAACTGAAGGTACATGTGGTGCATCGTAAGGTACATCCATCCAAATAGTAATTTCAGAAAAATCATCTAGATTGCGTAGGTTAAGTACTGACCGTAAGCCATAGCCCATATCTAAACCTGTGAGGCAATTTGGGAAGTTATAGCCTTTTGCAAAAGCTCTTTCGCAGAAACTGCGATAAGCTGCGGCATCTTCAAAGCTGTAGACTGTTTCGCCTCCTACGCTAGCTGCTTCAGGTATTCTGCGAACTTGAATGTCACTGGTGTCAATAGAATTTGCGTCAGCCATTACAAATGCTCACGTCCATCCTTGCCGGGTTCTGCCAATACATCAAAGTCAGCTTCCATTTGTGTGCCAGGAATGTAGCGCATATCTGGGTCAGCCACTTTATCTCTTAAAAGCAAGAGTGCTTGCAAAAGTGCTTCTGGTCTTGGTGGGCAACCCGGAACATAGACATCCACAGGCACAATTTTATCAACGCCCTCTACGACGCTATAACCTTGTCTAAAAGGACCACCTTGGTTTGCACATGCACCCATAGAAATGACCCAACGTGGTTCTGCCATTTGGTCATAAAGGACACGGAGGCGTTTGCCTAGTTTTTTGTTTACAGTACCAGACACAATCATTACATCTGCCTGACGGGGTGTATTTCTATAAAAAAAGCCGAAACGGTCTGCGTCGTATCTTGTTGCTGACGAGTTCATCATTTCGATAGCACAGCAAGCAATGCCAAAGGTTAAGGGCCACATGCTGCGACTTCTGGCTAAATTGATCAGGTCATCAAGTGTACCTAAGACAATATTTTCTGGACGACGTTCATTACCTAAAAGTGCCATGTTAAAACCTCATTTTTCTTTTGACCTATCATAAGTTGAAAATTGATGACACGGTACTGAGTACAAATATGTTTGTAAGGTGGCAAGTTTTTTAATACACCCATTTAAGGACTCCTTTGCTCCATGCGTAGGCCAAACCGTCCAAAAGTAAAATCATAAAAATAAATACTGAAATAACCCCGTACCACCCAAGTGCATCGAATGCGACTGCCCAAGGGAAGAAAAAGGCAACTTCCACATCAAAAATAACGAACATAATCGCAAATAGATAGTAGTTGACATTGAACTTTACATCTGTACTACCAATCGTGGGTTCACCACACTCGTAGACTGCTAGTTTTTGAGGATTAAGATTGTGGGGTGCAATGAGTCTGGAAATGCCTAGCGTAGCTAGTACGATGACAACACCCATCAAGGCAAAAATGCCTATCATGAGGGCTCCGTTGAGCTCGAGCCCGTAGTTCATAAAATTGTTATAGCCGACAGCATCCATGGCTACTCCTAAATCCGCTCAATACCTTATTAAGCATCATTTAAGTTGTCTTTTGGCTCAAAAGAACGTGCGCAAAATACTTTACTCAAATGATTGAGATATCAAAATTAAAATTCAAAGCAGTTTATTCTACGTTTAAGTTGTACGGAGGGTCAACAGTAGTTTATGTATATTAGGTCAATTTTTGAAAGCTAAATAACTTAATAGTGCAGTGTGAACTTGCTAGTGGTAGCTTGCTTGATGAGATTTGGGACTATTTATGTTCATAAATTGGCTAAAAAATGATTGCTGCATTCATGATGTTCATGCATACATCATCATCAGATTCATGTGATGTTACGTGCTCTAATTTTGGGTATATATGGGGACACAAGCAGATATTCTTTTTCAAACTGAACAGTTTTGTTATCAAGGTGGTGAATGGACTGTTGATTCATTTCCTATACTTGATTCTGAGCAAACACTTGTTATTATTTTTGGGGCACCGTCTTTTGGGACGCAACCTTTAGCCATTCAGCAACTTATAGATGCCTATCCTAAGGCTCATATTATTGGTTGTTCAACTGCTGGAGAAATCTTTAATAGACAACTTTTGGATGAAAGTTTGTCAGTTGCAGTGCTGCGTTTTGGCAAAACAGACTTACGCACTGCTTACGCAGAAGTAAGTAGTGCGGGCGAATCCTTTGAAGCTGGTATTGAGCTTGCGAACAAACTGAATTCACAGAACTTAAAAGGCATATTCTTATTGTCAGATGGGTTACAGGTTAACGGCAGTGAGCTTGTTAGTGGTCTTAACACACGTATTGACGCATCTGTGGTTATAACGGGTGGCTTAGCAGCTGACGGTGACCGATTTGAATCAACTTGGATTATCAAAGAAGGTCAGCTCGAACAAGGCTATGTTAGTGCGCTGGGGTTTTATGGTGATCATGTTGAGCTTAATTATGGCGTTAAAGGCGGTTGGGATATTTTTGGACCTGAACGCCGTGTAAGTAAATCTAAAGGCAATGTTGTTTATGAAATAGACGACAAACCTGCCCTAGAGTTGTATAAGCGTTACCTTGGTGATCTCTCTGAAAAACTGCCAAGCTCAGCACTTAGATTCCCACTTGCAATGCGTAATAAAAACAATCCCAAGGTACCATTGGTAAGAACTATTTTGGCGATTGATGAAGAAACACAATCGATGACTTTTGCTGGTGATGTACCAGAAAACGCCACAGTTCAGCTTATGAAAGCAAATGTTGATAGGCTTATTGATGGTGCAGCTGAAGCCGCTATGCAAGCCTTAAGGGGCAAGGAAAGTCAATCATCTAGTAGTGAGGCTAATCAGGTAAGTGGGCAATCGTCTAGCACTGAAGCATTATGCATTGCTATTAGCTGTGTAGGTAGACGTCTTGTATTAGGGGAGTACAGCGAAGAAGAGCTTGAGGCTAGTTTGGATGTTTTACCTAAAGAAACCAAACAAATCGGGTTTTACTCTTATGGTGAACTATCACCTTCTGTAACAGGAACCTGTGAACTTCATAATCAAACAATGACACTGACTGTCATCAACGAAAAATAAAATGGCTGAACATCGTCTATTGTCTCGACAGCTCAAGCGCTTAAAGTTAAGTGAGGATAATTCTCCTGATAGAGAACAATGGCAGCGTTTCTTAAGCCATGTTCAAAATTCTTATGAGGACAATGATACAGATCGCGAGTTACTTGAGCGTTCTTTAGCTATCTCTTCTGAAGAAATGCAAGCCCTATATAATGATTTACAAAAAAGTACAGCATCAAAGTTAGGTCAAGAACGAAATAAGTTGCAAACCATCATTACCTCTTTGAGTGAAGGTCTTTGTATTTTTAGTGCGGATGGTAAACTTGACTTTGCAAATAATGAAGCTAAAAAACTATTTGGCTGGCAGCTAGATAAAAACCGAACGTTAGAGCAACTATTTTCATCAACAAATGCTTCTGAAAAAGTGCTAACTGCATTTAAGCAGGGGCAAGATGTCCAATCTGAAGAAGATTCTTTTTGTGACGACCAAGGTCGGGTTTTTCTTGTGGCTTATACTTTTACCCCTCTGGACACTGGTGAAGCCATCCTTGTATTTAGAGATATTACTGAGCGTAAACAGGCTGAAATTTCTCTAAAAGAAAGCCATGATGAACTCGAGCAACGTGTTCAAGTACGGACTGCCGAGCTCGAGCAAGTGAATCAACAACTGCAACACGAAGTCTTCCATGATGGGTTGACAGGTATTGCAAATAGGGCTTTGTTTAGCCATCGTTTAGAACAAGCAATTCAGTGGCAAAGTCGATACAAAAGAGAAAATTTTGCAGTTTTGTTTCTCGACTTGGACCGCTTTAAGGTTGTTAATGATAGTTTGGGTCATTTAGCTGGCGATAAGCTTCTTTGCATCGTTGCTGAGCGCCTTCAAGATGAAGTGCGAGCGGTTGACACAGTAGCAAGATTAGGTGGCGACGAATTTACGATTCTGCTCGAGCGCTTAACATCAAATGAAGAAGCACTTGAAATTGCAAGGCGCGTATTAAAAAGTCTGTTAAAACCTATTGTTCTGAAAGATCAAGAAGTGCTTGTTTCTTCTAGTATAGGGATTGTATTTAGTGAAAATAAGTATGTTTCAGCTGAGGATATTTTACGAGATGCTGATATTGCAATGTACCGTGCCAAAACAAAAGGCAAAGCCCAATATCAAGTATTTGATGAAAGTATGCGTGAAAAGGCGGTGGCACAGTTAGAAGTTGAAACCGAATTGCGTAAAGCGCTTGAACAAGAAGCTTTTAGTGTTAATTATCAACCAATTGTTTCAGTTACGACGCAGGAACTCGTAGGTTTTGAGGCTTTATGTCGTTGGGAACATCCTACTAAAGGCTTTATTGCTCCAGATGAATTTATTCCCATAGCCGAAGAAGCAAACCTAATTATTCAGCTAGATATGCAGGTTCTCAAACAAGCCTGTAATTTTATGTCTACATTGAATTTAAATATTGAGAGTTCAAGTACCGATTTGAAGTCTGAGATTAGAAATCATCCCTTGAGTTTAAGTGTCAATTTTTCAAGTCAACATTTTCTTCAAGCCAATTTTGCAGAACAACTTTTGAAGGTACTTAACAGTATCGATTTTGATCCAAAGCAGCTTAATATTGAAATTACTGAAGGTATCTTACTTAATTCGGATGGTATGGTTGCTAAGAATTTAGAGACCTTACGTGCAATCGGTATTAAAATTCAGATTGATGATTTTGGCACAGGTTACTCTTCGTTAAGTTATTTGCATCGCTTTCCGATTGATACTTTAAAAATAGACCGTTCCTTTATTACGCATTTGCTTGAAAATAATGAAAGCTTAGAGTTGGTAAAGACCATCATATTAATGTCGCAGAATCTGGGCTTAAATGTGATTGCTGAAGGTGTTGAAGAACTTGACCAGTTCCTAAAACTTCAGTCGCTTGAGTGTGCTTTTGTTCAGGGGTATTATTTCGCAAAACCCATGCCAGCAGAGGATATAGAAGCTTATATCAGCGAACATGCTATAGCTCAGGAGTTGTCTGAAACCATAGCCTAATAGCTTGGACATAACGCACAGGCTTTCATGAAGTGGTTTGTATATAGAACTGCGATCTACAAAGAACTGCTTTCTAAATACGTTCTGCGGTCAACCAAAAAATAATATGTTCATTCATGTTTTCAATATGGTCTCCAGCACGTTCTAAGTGCCTTGCCATGCTGAGTAGTTTGGACGCTTTTGTAATCGTTCTAGGGTCTTCTAGCATGTATGTTAGCAATTCACGCTGAATCTGTTCATGCAATTGATCAATCTCACTGTCCATTGCATGTGCTTCTTTTGCAGCTTCAAGATTACCTTCAGCCAGCGCTTTGATGGTTGTTTCAATCATGGTATCCAAGACAACTAAGCTACGCTCACTATCAAGATACTTTTTTAAAGGTGCTTCCTGGGCAAGGTCTGCTGCAATTCTTGCTACATGAACAGTATTGTCGCCAGCTCGCTCAATATCAATAAGTGCCCAGTGCATGCCTCCAAGAAAACGTAAATCTGTTGCAGCAGGTTGTCTACGAGCAATCACAGTTAGGATGCGCTGTTCTAGTTCTTCTTGAAGGTCATCTACTTTTTTATCTAGTTCAATACATTCTTCAGCAGCAGGGATGTCCGCATTTATGAGTGCCCGTTTTGCCAGCTCTACTTCTTCACGGACTAAGCTCAGCATGCGAACAAGCGAAGCATTAATCCCATTTAAATCTCGATCTAAAATACTCATGTTCAATCCTTTACATGTTGTGTTTAAGAATAGCTACTTCATTTCTATAAGGCTAGCATATTGTCTTTTAGCTTGTAGCAAGAGTGTCATCATTGTGTCAGATAGCTTTCCTTTTTTAGGATGTATGGGTTTATCTGAACAGACATCACACTTTTTAGGTTGCAGAGTTTTGGTAAGTTTTGTGTCAAAAAATGTGTTGATAGCTTTAATCCATATAGTGTACTGTCACTTATGAACGAGATAATGACTAAAGATGAAATTCTATTGGCTCAAAGCTTAATACAAGCATTTAGCCCGTCAGGTGCGGAATCGCCTGCTGCGAAGGTATTGTGTGATGCTTTTGCGGCTTTAGGCTTTGATGAAAGTTACATTGATGATGCTGGTAACGCAGTTGGCATATTTAAGCGTGGTGACGGTCCGCACATCATGCTTAATGGGCACATAGATACCGTTCCACTAGGCGATGAATCAATTTGGCCCTACCACCCTTTGTCAGGTGAAATTGTAGGTGATCGAATGTGGGGGAGAGGTGCTTGCGATATGAAGTCAGCACTGGCTTGCATGGCTTTCGCTGCTAAAGATGCTGTTGAACAAGGGTTTCAAGGAACGCTTTCTGTGACAGGTGTAACGCTTGAAGAAGTGGGTGGTTTGGGTGCGTGGCATTTAGCGAAAGAGCAAACTGCAGATGTGATTGTTTTGGGTGAACCTAGTAAGTTAAAGCTTATGCTTGGACACCGGGGTCGGGTTGAGGTACATGTTAAGTCAAAAGGTGCAATTGCACACGCTGCGAAAAGTGAGTTGGGCAAGAATGCACTCTATCCAGTGGCGAAGTTATTGGCGCAGCTCGAGCACCTAGAACTCCCAAGCGGTGGCATCCTTAAGGGGTCAACCCTTACACCAAGCTTCTTAGAATCTCACCCTAAAAGTACGAATGTTGTACCAGGCGAAGCACATTTGGTCATTGATTACCGCAATATTCCAGGTGATGATGATGAGCATATTCTTGAGCGTTTACGTGCTTTAGCGCCTGAACTTGAATTTGAAATTCCGAATGAGGCACTAACATCTGAGAATGGCAAGGTTGTGTTGGAGGGGCGCTCGAGCCGTCAACCTTTCCTTACACCAGGCGAA
The DNA here is from genome assembly GCA_938038395.1 of uncultured Deinococcales bacterium. GTDB lineage: Bacteria > Deinococcota > Deinococci > Deinococcales > Trueperaceae > CALGZD01. The sequence continues at coordinate 13,516 of CALHRJ010000137.1, forward strand.
AATGCCTTGGTCAATTTAGCAAGGCAGACGATTAAAGAAGGTCTTTCTGGCTTTGGACATGCTTTTGAAGAAGACTGTTGGTGGTTTGCTACAGATGCTCCTTGGTTAGCCGAAATGCCAAATACTAAAGGGGGTAAAGCTTTGGTTGTTGGATTTGGTCCTGGCGAAGAAGAATTGGCACATACGACCAATGAAAGTGTACCTTTAGCCCATTTGCCGATAGCTCGAAAAGTATATTGTGATTTGGCAATGGCATTTGCTAAAACTATGTCTTGAAAAACTAGATAATCAGCCAACTTTGGCGCTTTGTAAGTGCTTCTTAAGAGAAGAAAGTCAAAACTAGTAGATAAGTTGTTTTGTAACGTAAAGTTGAGAAAGTAAAACTATGAATCAAAAAGGTGATTCCCTACGCATCAATGGTGATATTTGGACAATTGTTGATGTCGCGCCAGCTGCTGAACTTGCAGAAATGGTAGCAGTAATTTTAGAAGAAGAAGGCTTGCGACCAAGAGTTGAGGGCCTAGGTATAGGCGCTGGTATTATTCAAGCGTTAGGTGCTAACTTTATTGGTACGAGTTTTGTATTAGTACCAAAACATGAGGCTGAAGAAGCGTTAAAGATAATTGAGGAATGTGTTACGGATTATACAGGTGAAGATATTGATCGCCTTATGGATACGATGAGTGAAGAAGACCATGAAAAAGCAAATGAAGCTGCTTCAGAAGCATTTAACGAACCTGAAGATGAAGAAACTGCATAAATTGAGCTAGCCTCCTGAGCTAATGTTTAAGCTATGTCAGCTTAACAGCTATCCCGCAATTACTAAAAAATGATAGACACAAGTATGTGTTTAAAAGCCTTTTATGAAGAAACTTTTAGACAGATAACATATCTATGACAATTACCTGACAATATAACTCTAAAGTAAAGATGTATAAGTTGATTTACTCTTGCAGTTAAATTACAAAGGCTCGTTTCCTAATTGAAACTTGGCCAAATATGTCTTGGAGGCATTTCCTAATGAAAAAAATTGCATTCCTACTATGTCTAGTTCTGTCTGCTGTTGTCACACCAGCGTCTGCACAGGGTGTGAATATAACAGGCTCTTCAACTGTTTACCCCATTGCGGTTGCAATGGCGGATGAGTTCAATATCGAAACTGGCATTGAAGTTTCTGTAGTTTCAAGTGGTAGCTCAACAGGGCTCAAAGCACTTTGCTCAGGTGATGTGCCAATTGCAAATGCAAGCCGTCATATTAAAGAAAAAGATTATCTAATTTGTGATGAAAATGATATTTCACGTGATGACATTATTGAATTGCCAATTGGTCTTGATGCACTAACTGTTGCTGTCAACCCAGATAATGAAGTTACTACTTGTTTAGATTATGAGCAACTAGCTTCAATTTGGCAAAACGAATCAGGTATCAAAAATTGGATTGATATCATAGATGATGCACCTGAAAAGTCTGAAATAAAACTTTATGGTCCTAGCACTGCAAGTGGTACCTATGGCTTTTTTGTAGAAGAAGTGCTTGAGGGTGTTTACGGTGAAGATGCAAGTCACACAATTGACTACTTCCCAACAGAAGATGACGCAGTAATTGTCGAACTTGTATCTGAAAATAAATATTCACTATTGTATGTAGGCCTTGCCTATTACTTAGAAAATGATGATTCTCTAAAAGCACTAGAAATTGATGGTGGTGAAGGTTGTGTTGCGCCATCAGGAGAATCTGCAACTGATGGCTCTTATCCGCTTAGTCGTCCACTGTTTATGTATGTTAACAAAACCATGTTGGCTGACGAAGGTGTATATGAATTCCTTGAATTTGTTCTGAGTGAAGACTTCCGTGACATCATTACAGAAGTTGGTTATGCAACTTTAAGTGAGGAAATGTACGAAGCAGCACTAGAATCGATTGAACAATAAATCACTGAATGCACTAAGTTGGAATCTATTTGTAAAAATAGTTTCCAGCTTTTTTCGCTGTAGCTCAGATTTTGATTTGGTTGCAACAAGTTAGTATCTTCTAGAGCGTAATTGTTCAAGAAAGATTTCCGCTAAGGGTTGGTTTGCGAAAATTAAGTTTGGGCATGGTATAGCTTATTAGCCACTATATAAGAACTGGAAACTGTGAATAATGACGAATAGAGACCAGATGAAAAGCATTGGGCTTGCTAAAAAAGCAAGACCACAAGAAGAGATTGTTAGATTTGCTTTATTGGCCTGTGCGCTGATTTCAATTGCAACAACGATTGGTGTTATATATTCGCTGAGTGTTGAAACCTTTCAATTTTTCACACATCCTGCAGTATCTGTAAAAGAGTTTTTTACAGGACGACAGTGGTCACCAAATTTTCAAAACAATCAACATTTTGGTATTGCACCCTTGGTTGCAGGTACTTTGGTGATTACAGGCATTGCATTGCTTGTGGGAATTCCACTTGGTGTGGGGTCGGCAATTTATTTGTCTGAGTTTGCTAGCAATAGAACACGCCGCATCATCATGCCAATTCTTGAAATTCTTGCAGGTATACCTACAGTTGTTTTAGGCTTTTTTGCGATTTTTACCCTGACGCCCATCCTACGGTCATTTATTCCTGGCATGGAGCCAACGAATGCGATGTCAGCAGGCATCATTATGGGTTTTATGCTTTTACCAACAGTCAGTAGTATCTCGGTTGATTCGATGCGTGCTGTGCCTCAGAGATTGCGTGAAGCAGCTTACGGACTCGGGGCAACAGAAGCTGAGGTAGTGATGAAGGTTATTGTTCCTGCTGCCTTGTCAGGTATTGTTGCAGCTATTATTTTAGCTATGTCTAGAGCAATTGGTGAAACGATGATTGTGGTTTTGGCGGCTGGTCAAAAGCCGAACTTAAGTATTGATCCACGTGAAACATTTCAAACGATGACCGCTTATATTGTCAGTGCAGCAACAGGTGATTTAGAACCTGGCACGCCACCCGCTTTAGCACTTTATGCAGTTGGTATGATGCTTTTTTTGATTACCTTAGTGTTGAATATTATTTCGCACTATGTAGTGAATCGCTTTAGCGAGAAATACGATTAATATGTCCAATTTGACACAGAACACCTTATTAACACCAGAAGAACGCAAAAGGCTAAAGGCAAGACAGCGCACTGGCGGCATTCTGAAATTCTTAACGGTATTGCCAATCGTTTTGGCAATATTACTTATTTTATTTGTGTTTTTGAGCAATATAAACAATGCTTTTGTTTGGCAGACCATTAAACGTACGGGTAGTAGTAGTGGCATGCTATTTGATAAAAAAGAGGTAACGTCGCAGGAGAAAGGGTTTGAGCTCGAGCTCGAAGCCAGAGGCGACGACCCAGCTGAAACCTTGAGTGACGAAGAAAATCGAAGAAAATTTCTGTTGCGTAGCCGAATTGACCACTTGCCAGAAGCCAATGGCGAAAAAGATAAAGTTATTGTTTGGACAAGTCGAGATAAAATTGTAGATCAGCGTCCCTATCTTGAAGGTCGAAGGCTAAAATCTGAATTGGCCGCAGAAGCTGCTGAAGAAGGCTATGATTTTGCGCTCAATCCCTTACTAGATAAAGCATTCTTAACTCGAAATGGTTCTTCACGGCCACACTTGGCGGGGTTTAGAACTGCTATTGTCGGCACGCTTTGGGTAATTATGCTGGTGATTTTACTGTCTACAGTTGTTGGTGTCGGAACGGCAGTGTATTTGGAAGAATATGCACCCAAAAATTGGTTTAGTGCAGTTTTAGAAGTGAACTTGCGAAATCTTGCAGGTGTACCGAGTATTGTTTACGGGCTGCTCGGTGCCTATACCTTTGTACGAAGTTGGCAGATGGGAAGCAGTATTTTGGCTGCTGCACTCACCTTAAGCTTGTTGATTTTGCCAGTGGTAGTCATTGCTTCACGCGAAGCAATTCGTGCTGTGCCCAGTTCACTGCGTCAAGCTAGCTATGGTTTAGGTGCAACCAAGTTGCAAACCGTTAACAATGTGGTGTTACCAAATGCAGTTACTGGCATTGTAACGGGTGTTATCTTGGCGATAGCGCGGGCTATTGGGGAAACTGCTCCGTTGGTCATGATTGGTGGCGCAGGTTTTATATCAACTATTCCTGGTGGTTGGGATGTACTTTTCGATAGATTCTCGGTTATGCCGCTACAAATTTATTCTTACTTTATTGTTCCCGATGGCAATTTCCGTGAAGTGGCATCTGCTGGTATTTTGATACTACTTAGCCTGCTCATAGCGATCTATTTTGTTGCATTTTTAATCCGCTTGCGTTTTGAGCGCAAATGGTAAGTGGAGGCTAGATGCGAGGTTGTGGCATAGTCACTCGGAAGTTTAACAGAAATCAGTTTTGTTTAGCTTTTTCAAATATCGCATTTTGGCAGTTTTTCGTTATGCTTAAAACACGCTCTATTCAGTTTGAGGATAAAGGACCAATCCTTGGAGGAAACTTTAAATGGCTCACGTAGTTGTTCCAGAAAATCATGTAACAGTTAGAACAGACTCTATTGCTCCAGAAGATGCAATTGTAAATGCTGAGGATATCAAGCTTTGGTATGGAGACTTCCAAGCCCTGCATGGCTGTAGTATTGCTATTCCTAAAAACCAAGTTACTGCCTTAATTGGTGCATCTGGGTGTGGTAAGTCAACCTTCCTCAAGACTATCAATCGTATGAATGATCTTATTCAGACTGTAAAGATTGAAGGCTCCATGCATTACAACGGCATAGACCTTTATGACAAAGCGATTGATCCAGTAGAAGTGCGTCGGAAGATTGGCATGGTTTTTCAAAAGCCTAATCCCTTCCCTAAAAGCATTTATGACAATGTTGCTTTTGGTCCAAGATTAAATGGGTTTAAGGGTGATATGGACGCACTGGTAGAAAAATCATTGCGAAGTGCTGCCTTGTGGGATGAAGTCGAGGATAAACTCAAGCAGTCTGGTTTAAGTCTGTCAGGCGGGCAGCAGCAGCGTTTGTGTATTGCTAGGGCTATGGCTACTGAACCAGAAGTCATTCTAATGGATGAACCAACAAGTGCACTTGATCCGATTGCAACTGACAAAATTGAAGAATTGATTCATGAAATTAAGAAAGAGTATACTGTTGTGATTGTGACGCACAGCATGCAACAAGCGGGTCGTGTCAGTGATCGTACTGTCTTTATGCATCTTGGTCATATCATCGAAGAAGGTCCAACTGATTTGATTTTCACGAATCCACAGCACGAGATGACGGAAAAGTATATTTCAGGTCGCTTTGGTTAAGACTATGATTCGTGCCGAATCCACAGCACGAGATGACGGAAAAGTATATTTCAGGTCGCTTTGGTTAAAGCTTTACTTCCTGAGATATCCAAAGTATCAACTGAAAAAAACTATTCGGACGGTTTGGTTAGTACTCGCTAAGATAAATAAATTTGTATTTTTCTAATCACTTAAAGGTCAAATGCTTGCCATTTAGAGTGTAAACAGCACAATCTATAGTGGAGAATGTTAAAGAATTTAGGTTACACGGTAGTTCGATTTTATTTGTGCTGAAGTCAGTGTTAAATGATAAAAAAACGTATAGCTTGTTGTTTTGGATAATTGTATTTCCTGTCAAATCAACAGTACGACATGACAGAATGGGACTAGCTATTTGAGTAACCAAAATCGCTATCGCAACAGAGGAAAAGTTGATCGAAGTCACCCTTATGGAGGTTGGCTGAAAACGCAACTTGTGCTTAGTTTTGTATTGTTTGGATTGGTGACCCTGTGGTTGCTTTTTCCCTTAAAGCCTTCTTTGGTCGAAGACTATTACGCTCAAACCATATTTCCTTTTATTAGTCAGTTTATTGTTCCTTTAAATTCACTTATTGCTTTTCCACTAGCGTTAGTCGTACTCGGGCTAATCATCCTTATTGCAATTACTAACCTTATTAGGGCTATTATTTTTGGAGGTTTTGTAAGATGGTTGGTTGGGTCTATATTTATGCTGAGTATCGTTGCTTGCTGGTTCTTAATATCCTGGGGAGCAAATTATCAACGCTTGCCAGTAACTGACCTACTTAAACTAGATGCTATTCAAGCTGAAGAACAACAGATGCAGCTCGAAAACCTTGCAAATTATCTTTTAGATATTATTGAACTTGATCAAAGTCAAATTGGTGATTATCGCGATAACCAAAGAGCTATACAGGCTATTTCAGACTCTCTTACTAAGGTGTTGGAACAACAAAACATCAATCCTCCAAAGCTAGCTGATGATGTTAAATACTGGCCTAAAGGCAGTTTACTCAAAGGCTTTAGTGCTTCAGGTGTAATGTTACCGTGGTTTATAGAACCAACGGTTGATGCTGGTTTGCCAGATTCAGAAGTGGTTGCGATTGCGGCTCATGAGTTAGCACATGCGGCAGGTTTTGCTACAGAAGGTGATGCAGATTTTATTGGCACACTTGCTGCATTATCTTCTGATAGTCCCTATGGACGCTATTCAGCAGCACTGAGAAGCTACCGATTGATTAGCTCAGACTTACCCAAGGATTTAAAAAGTCAGCTTGATCTTCGTTTGCCTGAGATTGCAAAAGCGGATTGGAATGATACCTATTATGCTTATTTACAATACCAAGCCCCAAAATGGCTTGAGCAAAGCAATGAAACGATTTATGATTCCTATTTGCAAAGTCAGGGTATTGAGGAGGGTATTCGGGATTATTCAAGGTCTACCCAGCTTTTAATACAAGCAATGCAGAAAGGCTTGTTACCGTAGCAGTAAGTCTTATTAGCAGTAAGTAAAAGGAGTAAGTAGGCTCGAGCCCTGACCTGCTGTTTCAATAACTGACTCTCATGAATTCCTTCACCGTAGTACAGAAAGGCTTAATCATTAGCCATTTTGACGTGACGACACAAGAAAAGTATGATATACCTAAGTGTTTGGTCACAAATCACTTTTTAGCTACTTATTTTTTGTGACAATTTTTGACGATAAGGTATGACAATGTCTGGCTCTTGGAGTTAAGACATAATTTTCTAGAACGTGAATATTAAAGGCTAGGGATGAAGAGAGCAACTATTGTTATCATCGATGACGAACCCAACATGTTGGAGCTTGTTACCGATGCACTGCAGAGCGAATACAAAATTAAAAGCTATCAGCAACCACGAGAAGCGATTTCTGATTTCGATAAAGGTTTAGTTCCAGATTTGATTATCTGTGATGTAATGATGCCTAATATTACTGGCTTTGATTTACATCAATTGGTCCGTGGTATGCCTGATTTACTTCATATACCTTTTTTATACCTAACTGCTTTGGACGACGAAGAGCATTTTCGTAAGGGTATGAGTATAGGTGCAGATGACTATATTGGTAAGCCATTTTCTGCACAGGAACTGCGTCAATCTGTAGCAGTAAGGCTCGAGCGCAGCCAATTTCTCCAAGAGAATGATGTTATTCCTTCTAGCCAGCGTATTTTAAAGATTCATAGTATGGGTGGTTTTGAGGCGAGCATGGCAGGACGCCGTGTTCAGTGGGGCATCAAGAAGTCTGCTGCTGCCTTTTTATTTTTGCTACATAGCAACAAAGATATTCCAATTGAAATTGTTAAAAAAGAACTTTGGTGGGAGCCAGTAGTTGACAATACGGTCCATGTATTGAATTTGCGTCTACGGAAAATCATCAAAGATTTTGCCGAACTCAAAGTTCGCAAAGGCAATATGTCGTTAACTGTGGATTGTCCAATTGAATGGGATATTGTTGAATTTGAAACCTTAGCAAAAAAAGCAATTGAATCGCAAAGTTATAAAGATTCTGAACTTGCAATTAAAGGCTATGGTGGAGAATTTTTGCCAAATTTCGATGTTCCTTGGACAGAACGCCACCGTTTACACTTTGACGAATTGTACATGCAGCTTTTAGAGTTAAGTGTTGAAACGGCACCAAATGACACAAGTCGCTCTATGGTTGAAGGGCGACTTGATAGGTACTTGAACGGCTAGTTTCAATAGCATTAAGGCTAATATCAAAAAGGGATAGCTTTAGATGCTATCCCTTTTTTTGTTTTTGATATCAAGGTTTTTTAACGGAGATAGAAATAGCTTTCTAGAACGATATTGGCTTCTGCTTTAACCTGATTAGCGCTTGTTGCACCATTTGGTTGCTCAACTTGAAAAACTGAACCATTTTGGTCAACGTAGTAGATAGTGTTTGTATTTGTAATAGGTTGTGCTGAAAAAGCAGCTTGTATACGATGCAAACCTACAGGAGGTGTCAATGAGAGTCCAGACACTGAATAGCTTTGACCTGCTCTAACAGGAATATTTGTATACGGGGTTGCTGTTCCTTCTCCAATAATGTAACTTCTGCCGTCTGGGTCGATAACGGTTAAGGTCATGTATCCAGATTGTGGACTTCGGACCTCAAGCTGAATAGATTCTCCTACTAAGTAGCTCGAGCCTGTACCTCTAGTTGGTACAAAGAAGCTGTTACCGTAGTTTGTGCTATAGGCTTGAGAGCCTGTTGGTGTGGTGTAACTACTAACACTGTACTGATTGGGGCTTACTAGGTAAGTACAACCACTTAAGCTGATGCTTATGAATAAAGTTAAAATTGAGTAAACTATAGCCTTGCTAGGCTTTATTAAGGTTGTTTTGCTTCTTACTGTATGCATAAATATATCAAATCCTAAGGTCTAAATTTAAAAAACATTTGAGCTTATAACATCCCTCATATAGTATATGGCAAAATAGCAAGCAGTATTTACATTGATGAAGAGAAAGGTGTTTGACTCAAGTAGTATCAGTTTAGCAAATGAATCTTAAACATTATGAAATCCTAAATGTGTCTTTGTGGTGCATGTTAAACTAGCAGCTACAGTCGAAGAAGACAACCTACAGCTCATTAGCTTTTGGATTGTTTTAAATACCTAAATCGTGAATTTATTGGACAAACATTTAAATGGCAAAAAAAGAAATAGCAAGAGACATTACAATAAATAATCGCCGTGCCAGATACGACTATGAACTGCTCGAAATGTATGAAGCAGGTATGGTTTTGATGGGCAGTGAAGTCAAAAGCTTACGCACTGGTCAAGCGACATTGGGTGAAGCCTTTGCACGTTTGAAAAACGGTGAACTTTGGTTAGAAGGTATGCATATACCTATCTACAACGATGCTAGTTACAACAATCATGACCCTTTACGCAGTCGTAAGTTGCTTTTGAATAAACGGGAACTAAGCCAATTGAAAAAAGATGTTGAACGTAAAGGATTGACCATTGTGCCAGTGAAGCTTTATTTTAAAGCTGGTTGGGTTAAGCTACAGATTGCAGTAGGTCGTGGTAAGAAAAACTACGATAAGCGCAAGGATGAAGCCAAACGAGATGCAAAACGTCAAATGGAGTCTTACCGCTAGTGGGTAGCTTTGCAAACTTTAGGCTCATGAAGTGTCGTAGCAGCAGTGTGCGACCTAATAGGGCATTTTCCTTGTGCATATTGGCCATTTGTTTGATCATTTGTTTAATCGTGTCTATAAGCTATGCTCAGCCCACTGTGTTGGTGAATGGGGTACAGCTCGAGCAGGTCGATAACACTACTGTCAACGGAATTGATTATGTCGGAGCAAGTGAACTCAGTTCAGTTTTAGGCGCAACTTACAATACCTCTGCATCTGGTGACAGCTTGCAAATTGAATTAGCTGGTCAGTTTATTTTGATGCCAGTATTTTCAACAGTGCAAGAAGCTCAAGAAGCCGAACAAGCTTTAGAGCTGAGGCGCTTTGGTACAAGTGAGTTTGTTGCAAGTACTAGTGCATTAAAGATAGGCGACGAAATACTAGTGCCGCTAAAACCCATAATTACAGCATTTGGCGGAAGTGTTGATTATGTTGCGGAAGTAAATTCGGTGATTGCAGTATTTGAACGAGCTGAACTTATCGTTTTAGCCTATCCCCAACCTAATAGTAGTGTCGAACGATTTGTTCTTAATTTGTCAGTGCCAGTGAATTATAAAATTCAGGATATGAAGAGTTTGTCTGTTTTGAATCTGCTTTTTTCACAGACAAACAGTCAATTGGGTTCCCAAAACTTAACAGGCCGTGGGTTTCAAAAAGCCATGTTTCGTAACTTTGCAGGTGATGTTGAATTTAGGCTTGAGTTGCGTGAAGGGTACAAGGCTGATATTTTTAGCAGCCCTCCAGATGGTGCCTATGCAAATTACAATGGTGTCAATGTAATTGTTGACGTCTTAGCAGAAACAGCATTTGAGCAGCGTTACGCCGTAGCCGAGGCAAACGAAGCAGCTTTAGAGGCTTCAAACAGTGTCGGTAGTATGTTGGTGAATACTATTGGTGGTCAAGTTGGCGCACCCCAAGCTATTGCTGAAACCGTTGTCCCTGATATTCCAATTGTGGAAATAGACCAGCTAGCTGGGCAGCAGGGACCTGTTACAACCACAGCAGTGTCAAGCATTGGTAGTACCCCACCTACAGTTGTAAGTTCTATTGGCTCAAATACTCCAACTTCTGCGCCAGCAACTGTAAATGTTGCCGATATAGGTGATCCAGTTACGATAGCGGCACGCTCGAGCCATATTGTGTTGGATCCTGCGCCCGTGAGTGGGGCAAATTTAGCAACCTCTGATACCAGTTTTGATTTTGTTGCGAGTGTTGCAGCTGGGCTTCAACGCTATGGACTTTCAAGTTCTATTACACGTATGAAAGGTGATTTAGGCCAAGCAGAAAGTCGTAGGAATGCAGGCGTTGGTGCAGCAGCTTTTATTTCAATTAATCAGGCTGATATTCCAGTAGGTACCTATAATTTGTATTACTTAGGTGAAGTTGACGATGAAGCTACCCTTGATTTAGCTGTTCGGCGCAATGCTGCAAATGCACTGCGAAGTGGTGCAGCAACTACCAATTCAATTGATCAAGAAGATGAAACCGCTGCACTCAGAAGGAAAGTACTGTTGAATTTGAGTAGTGGTCCAGATGAAGCTGCTACCTTTGCACAATCTATGCAACGAAACTTGTCCACAAAAGGCTATGCACTAAATAATATTCAAGCTTTACCATTATATATTTTAGGTGGTGCGGTAGGCCAAGGTATTGTGGTTGAATTTAGTCAGCAAGATATTGCAACACCAGCTTTACAAACTGCTTTACTAGAAGCAATTCTCCAACTTAACTTACAGTAAGTTAAGGCTTAGATTAGATTATGGATATATTCTTATGATGTCACGCCGTTTAGTGATGAGTGCATTAAATATAACTGCATTAACCGCCTTGTTAATTACGGCTGCTGCTTACGTTTATGTGCAGCCAAGACTAAAAGCTGCACCTGAAAGCTATGAAAAAACAATCTTGCAAGATAATAGCGCAGATGAATTGGTTGAATCTCGACCTTGGTTAGTGGTGTATCAATTAAATCCTAGCCCAGTATTTAGTGATAATCAGCAGCGCTTAGCTATAGACTCTCAGCAAGTTGACCTTAGCTTACCCAAAGATGAAGGCAAAAAAATTCAGGCTATTTTAGCAGCTTTGAAAGAGCGTATGCGCCTTCAGACTTCGGTAAATTCTAGTGTGAATGGCATGAGTCAAAGTTTTTGGCCAGATGCTTTGGGAATACCAGAAGTATTTCTAAGTGATCTTGGTAGTGGTAAGGATACTGTAATTTTTGATTTTCCACTTCAAGAAGATGTACAGATAACTATTCATCAAGAAGAAGCCTTAAAGGCATCAATTTTAGAAACAATGAGTAGGAACAATATCAATAATAGTTTGTGGCTAATGAATTCTGAAGCGCGACCAATATTCTTGCGTCATATTACTTTGCAGACAGACCTAGATTAGTTGCGTTTTGGGCATTCTGTGTCGCTGTAGATGATAATTTATAGGACCTATGGATAGAGAATTTAGAGTTCTACAAACCAAGGCTGACTGTTTAGGAAAATCCAGTTATTTTGAAATGTTTGAAATGAGTTTTGCAATCAGCTTTGTAAAGAGATTATTTGTGGTACTGCTGTTCTTATACATTGGTCAATATGGTGTGTCGCAAGACCGAATTGATAGCCTTTCACCCTTTATACAGCTTGCACCTGGCATTGCCGTACAAGTTGGTATAATTGGCACTGATCCAGACCATGATGCCGAACCCGTGAGTGTTTTTAAGCTCAATCGACAAGGTATAAATACAACCTTTGGTAAAAGTAAAGATGGCGTTCTATTCGACTTTAGAGTCACTAGACCCATTATGAATGGACTTGCCTATAGTCTTGCTACACGAAATCATGCTTGGGCAAGCCAGGGATTTTTTACTGATAATAAAGTCAGTGTTAACGGGAATTATGGAGTCTTAGATTTCGAAACTACAAAGTTTCGTGTTCGTCCAGAAGTTTTCTATGCATATTCAAGTCAACGGTTATCTGTTCCTAGTGTTGTGGATTCTAGACTAGGTGCTTCGTTCACTACTGACTTAAATCAAAACTTACAGGACTATGGCAGTTTTCAGCTTAGGAATGTTGCGGCTTTAACATATTATCCTTCAATCGGCGAATGGCAGTATGCAATTAGACTAATCCCTAGTTGGACACTAACTCTATTTGAAAACCGATTTGTTATGGGGTACGACTTTCAGCTTGCCAATGCAGCTTCACCCTTTGATGGGCATGTTGACCGACAAGGTTATATCAATCGAATTAATGCTGTTTGGCACTATGAACCAAGTTCATTTTTATCAGGTACTTTGAAAAATAGTTTGGGTGTGTCTTTTGATTGGCGAAAAGATGTTGAAAAGAATCAGTCACCTTTGCGCAGTGCTTTTTGGGTTTTAGATACGAGGCAAGTGTTTGATACGCTTGTGTGGGAGTTGAGGCTCGAGCTGCAAGCTGCCGCACTCTTAGCTGATTTATTGTTACCAGTTGATGACTCAGATTTACGAGCATCTTTTAGTCTAAATACTGACCTGTATCATCATGATTGGCACTATCACTTCAAAGGTGAATATAAATTTGTTCATCCAGACAAAGAAAATGATATTGACATTTTTGAATTTGGTTTAGGTCCAGTTGTTGAATTAGAGGGTCAAAACTTTCGACCCTATGTTGCTCTAGATTTAGCTGAAGCACTATTTAATGACGGTGCCATTGACAAAATTAAGCTTGTTGCTATTGGGTTTGAGGTATTGCAATAAGTGTTCTATATCTTTTTTGCCTAAAACACACAAACAGATTTCGAAGTTCTTAATCAATTCACCTCATTCTCAAAACCATCAAAATCCTTTCATGCTTGACAGTTACACTTAAATTACTTATTGAATACTGCTCGTTTTAGATGCCGAAATGTGTTTGTAATAAACGTGAATTCTAAAATTTAATGAGCAAAACCTAGATTAGGTCAACTGTATATTATGGTCGGGATTATTATCGAATGCTAAATATTATTTTAAAACTCTTTAGAACTATTAGGCTATGTCAATCTGACGTTTATAATGTGAGTCTTGTCGTGACATACGATAGGCAACCTAGTGTCATAAAGTTTGCCTCTGTAATTTTGGTGATACTTGTTAGCGGACTGAATGTACAAGCGCAAAACTTTTATGGTTTTCCAAGCTACGAAGATAGCACCCAAAGCTTTCAGCCTTTTGCTTATTTTGGCAGTGAGCCTCTTTGGGAAGACTTTCGCAATTTTGAAGGTCATCAAGTTTATGGTCAGATTGGTTCTGCGATTGGGCAACTTGAAACAATTCTTGAAGTTGATGGTAAACGCCTTTCAGGCGCATATGGCTGTACTGCAACCTTAATTGCAGAAGATATTATTATTACGAATTACCATTGTGTGCCAAATGGCGAAAGCCGAATAGAATTGGTTAACGCATTTTTACGCATGGACTTTTTGACAGCTGGTGAAACAGGTGATTTGTACCCTGTAGATATTCGTGTTTTGGAAAGTAATGAAAGTCTAGATTACGCGATCTTACGTGTAGAGAATGCACCTGGCAGAACTTATGGTTTTGTGCCTTTGCGCTACCGAAGTGCAGTTGAGAGTGAAGAGCTATTTATGATTCATCACTCAAAAGCAAAGCCGAAGCAGATTACAAGGCGAAACTGTACTCTATTAAGAGCGGATCAGCTCGAGCAACTTCCTATAGAAATGGTTGGGGAATTTAGACAATTCAATAGTGAAACCGATCGTCCACACAGATGCGATTCAGAAGAAGGCAGCTCAGGTGCACTTGTTTTTGCCTATAGTGATGGTGCAATAGTGGGTTTACATTTTGCTGGAACCAGCAGTCAACTACCTGTGCAACAGAGAGCTAATATCTTTATAGATATGACAACACTGGTAGAACAAAGCACACAGCTTCGCAGCTTAGCGCAGCGAATAACAAATAGTGCTGACAGGCCTCAAGGTAATTCTCAAACGCCAAACGGCTCAGGGTTAAGTAGTCAGATATCTTTAATTGAAGATGCACCTTCAGCGGTTGCTAGCACAAGACCCAGACCAGAAGTTACGGCAGAAAGTGGGTTTCTAAATTTACTTACAGAACCACTTGGCGCAGACGTCTATATTAATCAAGAATTTATAGGTCAAACACCGATTGAACAATACCCACTTACAAAAGGACGTTACGACTTACGTATTTCTCGAAGTGGTTATGATGTTATTGATGGTTACTTCCAAGTAATTGCAGGACAATCTACAGATGGCGATATTTCTTTAGTAGCTCAAGAAGGTACTGTTGTTGCTGATGAGACTTCTTCAACTAATCAAGTAGATGAATCACAAGTAATTACTCCTTTCCCAACAACAGCACCAGAAACTCAATCGAATGATGTGGAGAACCCTCTAGATATTTCAGACGAATCAACTCAACATAGTTTAGGTAATGGGGATGTTCGAGAAAACTTTGGTAGTATCACAGTCTATAGTGAGCCAATTGGTGCAGAAGTATTTGTCAATGAAAAGCTTATAGGTATGACACCCTTAATTGCGTATGCACTTGATTTAGGTGTCTATGACATAACTTTAAATAAAGAGGGTTATGAGATCTATAGGGATAGAGCGTCTATAGCGCGTAGTAGAAATACGGATGTGACAGTTCGATTGACTGAAGTTGAGGCTTTGCCAGACCCGAATTTCAATCAACCCGCAAGTATCACTGATTCAGAAGAACAAAATCCTGAAGTTCAAGAACAGACTGATGCATCTAGCACTGTTGCTATAAACGCGAATCAAGCAGTAACTAGGGAAGAGGAAGTTGTAGCTGATAGCGATACTACGCCGCTAACCTTTGCTACACCAACTGAAGATCAGGCAACGGGTGGACTACCCAAAAATGAACAAGCTGCCATTACATCTGTTGAGGAATTTATTCGTCAAGCTCGAGCAGGGGGAGTGATTCGTTTAGGTGAAGGTCGCTTCGACATAAACGATGCTTTGAGCCTTAACAATGATCTAGAAATAATTGGTTCTGGAGCAGATAAAACGATTATCAGCTCTTCTGCTGAAGGGTATGTTTTTAGAACGAGTAATATGAAGTTTAAGGCTAGCGGATTATCTATAGTGCATACGAGTGGTCGTTGGGGCAATGTTTTAGTTGGACACGATAGTCAAGTTGATATCCAACAGGTCAACGTTTCTGGGGCTATATGGGATAGTACTATTAATCAAGGTGGTATGGGGTTGTGGCTGACAGGCTCGAGCGCTGGTATCATTAAACAAAGTACTTTTGAGAATAATCAATTGCATGGCATTTACTTAAGCGATGCGTCAGAACCTGTTTTAGAAAGTAATCTAATTCGTAACAATGGTCAGAATGGTGTGCTCTATTTGGGCTCGAGCTCAGGTCTTGCTACAGCTAATGTTCTTGAATCTAACGGTCTACATGGAATCAGTGTGGGCGGCCAGGCTAGACCAAGCATAGAAAACAATACACTCCGTAATAATGGCGAAACAGGTATCACCTATTTTGAAAATGCACGGGGTATTGCTTTAGCCAATCTCAGTGAAACTAATGGAACCTATGGTATTTCAGTTGTTGGTAGTTCAGAAGCGCGAATCGAACAAAATACAATTCGCAGTAATACAATAACTGGTCTTCTTTATGCAGGACAGAGTCGTAGCCTTGCAAAAGGTAATTTGATTTCTGCGAATACTATTAATGGTATCACTATAAATGAAGGTGCACAGCTAGAATTGGTAGATAACCGAATTGATGGAAATTTTTGGTATGGTGTATATTTTGATGGTAGCGCTCAAACTAGCTTAGAAAACAATACAATTGAGAATAATAGGGCTGGTAGAAGCAATCGATAAAGTTAGTTGCTAAGGTAGTGTGATTTAGTTAGCAGTTAGTTTAAACAAAAAACGTGTGTCAATGTGATTCAAGTCGCAAATGGCTGCGTCCTGCTAAAGGTTGAATGCCTATTTAAGCTTATAATCAGATAAGTCAGTTCACAAAGACGCACTTTGGAGGTTTTTTCAAAAGCAAAAAAACTTCTATTTGTGATGAATTCATTTTCAACTTTGGATGGACGTATTTGTCGCAAGCTTCAGAACTAATGTACCAACCCTAACCCCATTTATAATTGAGCAGTTAAATTTGAGCTTGACACATCTGAATGGTCTGGGATTGCATTTTGAGCAGATAACATAGTTACAAAGTGTGGTATTTGTTCGGCAGCTAAGGCTTTAGAAAATAAAAAGCCTTGACCATAGGTACATTCTAAGTCTTTTAGTTTTTCGAGTTGCTTAGGAGATTCAATCCCTTCTGCAATTAGATGCATGCCTAAGCTTTTTCCTAAAGTTATGATTGTTTCAATAATATTTTGGTTTTTTCCTTCTTCATCCATACCGATAACAAAAGACTTGTCAATTTTCATATTATCCAAAGGTAGTTTGTGTAAGTAACTCAGTGAAGAATAACCTGTACCAAAGTCATCTATACTTATATGAATGCCTTTTGCCTGTAAGCTTTCTAAGACTTGTATATTTCTTTCGAGATTGTCAATTAAAACACCTTCGGTAATTTCTAAGGTTAAGCAATTAGGATCGAAACCCACTTCGTCCATTAGGCTACTAACTCTTTTAGCGTAAGATTGAATATCTAAACAGGTAGCTGAGATGTTAATACTAAGATAGGCTTCTTCATCTAGAATTTTACTTTCTTTCCAGAGTTGAAATTGTTTAGCTGCAGTTTGCATGATGTACTGATTGAGATCCCGAATAATACCTGTTTCTTCGGCAATAGGAATAAAGACATCTGGACTAATGAGTCCTTTTTCAGGGTGTTGCCAGCGAACTAAAGCTTCTAAACCTGCCATTGAATTACTTGGTAGATGCAAAATAGGTTGGTAGTTCACAATGAATTCTTGATTTTTAAGCGCTAAGTGGAAGTCATTTTCCAACTCTAGTCTGAAGAGCGCTTGTTTCTGAATTGCATCATCAAAAATAGTGAATTTATTTTTACCAGTTCCTTTAGATTGGTACATCGCAATGTCAGCATCGCGTAGCATATCATCTGCATTCTTATAGTCTGCTTTACTGAAAGCGATGCCAATGCTTGTACCAACTGATAAACTTTTTCCGTCTATCAAAATGGGTTGACTAAGGTTATCTAATATTCGGTTTGCAATTGTAATTGCTTGTTGATAGTCAGTGATATCATTCAGCAAGATTACAAACTCATCACCACCAAGACGAGCTGCTAAATCAATGTCTCTCAGGAGAGCTTGTAAACTCTCTGCAAAGCTCCTAAGTAGTTTATCGCCAACATTATGCCCAAGGCTATCGTTAATGACTTTGAAGCGGTCAAGGTCTAAGTAGAGAAGTGCAAAATTCCTTTTTGGATGGCGTTTAAGTTGCTTAATGGACAAGTCAATTCTGTTTTTTAATAAGCTGCGATTAGGTAGTTGAGTTAGAGAGTCGTGTAAAGCTGTATGGCTAAGCGCTTGCTCGGTCTCTTCTCGTTTTGTCAGTTCAGACTGTAAACGTGAAAGTGTTGTTCTAAGCTTTTTACGGTTGATATTCTCCATCTGAAAAATGATAGTTGTTAGTATCAAGATAATAACAAAGAGAGTGAATTGGTTTGCCGCACTTGGCGGACTTTGTTGCGGTAATTTACCTGCTTGTTCTAGCAAAAAGAGTGTAAAATAACCAATAAAGGATAAGCCTGAAAAAAGCAAACTCATACGTAAGTTTAGTAAAAAAGCTGAAATAATTATACTAATAATATAGAAACCAGTAAAAACATTTCGGATCGAGCCTATGAAATAGAGCATAATGGTTGGAAAGACAACAAACATTGCTGCTAGTATTGCGCCTACCAAAGCTAAACGTCCATGTCTAAGTGGTATACGGAGACACAGTAAAGTTACACAGCCAAATAGTCCTATATATAGGTTTTGTCGTATGCCAGGTGTTATAACAAATAGGAAGCTACTTAGCGGTACCATGATCAAGACAACTGTTAAAATAAAGCGGTCGAGAACTTGGGCTACCATTGCATCAGTTGTCTCATTGAGCTCTGGTTTTTTTAGAAACCAGTTCAAAAAAGTTTGCGTAGCAGTTGTGAATTTAGACTTTAGATGTTCAAATTTCATAATAACAGTAAAACCCCATAGAACCCTTTATACTGTTGATAGGTCCTTTAAATAAAGTTTAAGATTTTGTGTTAGAGAAAGTTAATTATCGTCCTAAGTAGTAGGTCCGAATATGAGAATTAAACGCACTCATTAGTTAGTGGCTTAAATCTTCTAAAAAACGATAAATAAACTTAAAGTGAAAAGTGACTTGGGTAACTAAGTGAATTCCATCTTATATGCGCGTTTGTCAATAAGATACAAAGTACATCATGGATTTGCCTACTTACAAACATTATCTAACTATTACTAAATAGCTCAACCTTCATAGAATGTTTAAGATTGAGTCGCTCTGATACGTTGCTCTGATACATAGTGCCCTGTAATCTATTGAAGGTTGGAAATTCAAAAGTGCAATTGTCAGTGGTTTAGTCAATAGTTAAAAACAACCTCCCAAATGTATTTTTGCAGCTATTGACCAAGCAAACTTTTTGTGGCATACTCGGTCGAGCAAAGTTGCACGATGTGAAACGGGTTGCGTAATGCGCAACTAAACGCCATACTTAAGATTCACTATTAACTGGTTTATCAGATTCTTGATATCAACCTTTCGGTAGTGTTTTCTTGCAATAGATTGCTAGTTTGGTAACTGTAAGTTGTCAGTATGATAAGCTTTTCGCTGACATTGATGTGTTATAGGTGAATTATGGTAATTATTACCTGTGGGGCAATTGCGAAAGAAGTCCTGTTGATTGCAAATCAACTAGGCCAGAAAGACACAATCGATGTTGTGTGTATTTCTGCTGTTTTGCACAACTATCCTAAAAAAATTCCAGCAGCAGTTGAA